>JANLSB010000777.1:0-4186 GCA_031362125.1 Lysobacterales bacterium
TGCTCGGCCGCGGCCCCGCGCCGAACAATGTACTCGACATCTATCAGCACGTCCTCGATACCGCGAACGCACTCGCCGATGGTGCGCAGGCGCCGCAGGCAGCAGTTCCGCGCGCACAACAACCGCAGCCGGAAGCCGCCGAGGTACCCGACACCGCCCTGCCCGGCCCGTCGGGCCCGATCCCTGCGATGCTTGCCGCTGCAACGCCGCAGCCCATCGCGCCCGCGATGCCCGTCGGCGATACCGGCATGGCCGCCAGCGGCATTCAAAGCCTCAACGTGCCCAGCACGCTGCTCGACGAATTGCAGCGACTGGCAGGCGAAACCCTCGTAACCTCGCGCCAGATCGACCAGCAGCTCGACGGCCTGGGTTCGATCCAGCGCGACCAGCGCCAGGGCGTGCGCTACACCGACGAACTCATGGGCCGGCTCGACGATCTGGTTGCGCTGCGCGGCGCGGCGCTGCAGTCCACCGCACAGAAAGCCGGCGCCGATCTCGACCCGCTCGAGATCGACCAATACAACGAACTGCACGTGATCTCGCGCCAGCTTCTGGAAGCGCACGCCGACCGCAGCGAATTCCAGCGTCGCATCGAACGCATCATGAATGCGTTGTCCGACCTGCGCAGCGAGCAGGAACAGCTCAATCGCGACCTTCAGCGCACCATCCTGCGCACGCGCACGGTACCGTTCGGCCAGGTCGCACAGCGTCTGCAGCGCATCGTGCGGCAGACCGCGAAACAGGTCTTCAAACAAGTGCAGCTGGACATCATCGGCGAGGAAATTCCGGTCGATGCGGAGCTGCTGGAACGGATCGTCGAGCCTCTGGCGCATCTGCTGCGCAACGCCATCGACCACGGCATCGAAACGTCGCAGGAACGCCTGGCTGCAGGCAAAGCCGAACAAGGCCGCATCGTGCTGCGCGTGGGTCTGCAGGGCGACGCCGCGATGATCGAACTACAGGACGACGGCCGCGGGCTTGATCTCGACGCGATCCGAACGCGCGCGGTCTCTGCCGGCCTGCTGACGGCCGAACAGGCGGTCGACGAACGCCAACTCACACGAATGATCCTGCTGCCGGGCTTTTCCACGCGCAGCGCCGCTTCGGAAGTTTCGGGACGCGGCATCGGCATGGACGTGGTCAACCAGCGCATCGCAGCGCTGCGCGGCGCGCTCACTATCAGCACCGAATCCGGTCGCGGCACCCGCGTGCAGATGCGATTGCCGGTCACCCAGACCCTCGCCAACGTCATCGTGGCGCGCGGTCAACGCCAGGTCAGCGCGGTGGTTGCGGCCTCGGTCGAACGCGTCGTCAGCTTCGCCGCCGGCGAATGCCGCTATGAAGACGGCCAACTGCGCGTCACGCTTGATGGTGAAGTGCTGTCGGCGCTGCCGATCGAAGCGTTCTACGGCGAATCGGCCGATTTTTCGATGTGGGTCGGTGCCAACGGTGTCGGTCTCTACGTTCGCGATGCGGACGGCAAGGGCAACGTGGTCCTCGTGCGTGGCATCGACGAAGTCCGCAGCGTCGTGGTCAAACCGATCAGCGCCTACCTCCCGCCGATTCCCGCAGTCCGCGGTGTGACCCAACTCGGCGATGGCGGTCTTGCGCCGGTGATCGACCTCGACGTACTGCTGCAGTCCGCACAGCAAAGCCACTTCGATACGGCCAAACTCTCGCTGACCGCGACGCCTGTCACCCGGGTGGTGGTCGCCGACGACTCACTCAGCGTGCGCCGCGCATTGGAACAGCTGATGCAGGACGCCGGCTTCGAAGTCGCGACCGCGCGCGACGGCTTTGAGGCGCTGGCGGCGATCAAGGCCAGACCGACGCATGCACTGCTGGTCGACCTCGAAATGCCCCGCATGAACGGGCTGGAAGTGGCCCGCAATCTGCGCAACCACGCCGAGACCCGCGACCTGCCGGTGGTGATGATCACCTCCCGCGCAACCGAGAAACACCTGGCGATGGCCGAACAAGCCGGCGTGACCCGGATGCTGGGCAAACCCTTCTCCGAAGACTCGCTGGTGACGCTGGTCCGCGAGTTGATCGCCGAGCGCAGCGCAGTCGTATCCGATTGATGCGGGAGGGCCTGGGGACCTGGTCGTCTCGCACCTCGAAGCCAAGGTCGGAGCGCGGAGCCCCCCACAGCGTCCGCCGAATTACACTAGGCATCACGCCTACTGTGATCCGCTGCCATGTCCGCAAACGCTGCCGCCCTGACCGTGCGCTACACCGAAGAACTCGACGCCATCCGTGCTCAGGGGCTGTTCAAAGCCGAGCGCATCATCACCAGTCCGCAGTCGGCCGAAATCCGGCTCGCCGACGGCCGCAAGGTGCTGAACTTCTGCGCCAACAATTATCTCGGCCTTGCCGATCACCCGGACATCATCGCTGCGGCGAAGCAAGCACTGGACACCCACGGCTTCGGCATGGCGTCGGTGCGCTTCATCTGCGGCACCCAGGATCTGCACAAGCGGCTCGAAGCGAAGATCGCGGACTTCTTCCGCACCGAAGACACCATCCTGTATGCCGCCTGTTTCGACGCCAACGGCGGGCTGTTTGAACCGCTGCTGGATGAACACGACGCGGTCATCTCCGACGCGCTGAATCATGCCTCGATCATCGACGGCGTGCGGTTGTGCAAAGCCAAACGTTTCCGCTACGCCAACGCCGACATGTCCGACCTCGAAGCGCAGCTGCAGGCCGCCGACGCCGCCGGCTGCAGAACCAGACTCATCACTACCGACGGCGTGTTCTCGATGGACGGCTCGATCGCGCCGCTCGACGACATCACCGCGCTGGCCAAACGCTATGGCGCACTGGTTCACATCGACGAATGCCATGCCACCGGTTTCCTCGGCGCCACCGGCCGCGGTTCGGCCGAAGTCAAAGGCGTGCTCGATCGCATCGACATCATCACCGGCACGCTGGGCAAGGCGATGGGCGGCGCACTCGGCGGCTTCACCACCGCACGCAAAGAAGTGATCGAAATGCTGCGCCAGCGCTCGCGGCCGTATCTGTTCTCCAATTCGCTGCCGCCGCATGTGGTGGCAGCCGGCATCCAGGCCTTCGACATGCTGGCATCGGCGGGCGATCTGCGCGAACGTCTCGCCGAAAACACCGCTTACTTCCGCGAAAAAATGACCGCCGCCGGTTTCGACATCAAACCGGGCGTGCACCCGATCTGCCCGGTGATGCTGTACGACGCGCCGCTGGCGCAGCGTTTCGCCGAACGTCTGCTCGAAGAAGGCATCTATGCGATCGGGTTCTTTTTCCCGGTGGTGGCGAAGGGTCAAGCCCGCATCCGCACGCAGATGAGCGCTGCGCACACTCGCGAGCACTTGGACCACGCGATCGATGCCTTCACCCGCATCGGCCGCGAGCTTGGCGTTGTGAAGGGCTGACATGAAAGCACTCGTGTTCGATCGCTTCGGTGGACCCGAGGTGCTGCACCTCGCCGATGTGCCCAACCCGGTGCCGGCCACCAATCAGGCTCTGGTGCGCACGCGCGCGGTAGGCTTGAATTTCGCCGACTGCTATCGCCGGCAAGGCCGCTATCACCTCTCGGGCAACCCGCCGTGGATCGCCGGTTACGAAGCGGCTGGCGAAGTGATATCGGCACCGGACGATTCAGGGTTCAAGCGTGGCGACCGCGTTGCGTTCGCCGATGCGCCGTTCGCCAACGCGGAAATGGTTGCGGTCGATATTGAACGCCTGATTCCGCTGCCAGACGACATCGGCTTCGATACTGCGGCCGCACTGCTGCTGCAGGGGTTGACCGCGCAATATCTGATCCGCGACAGTCATCGTGTGCATCCCGGCGAAACCGTGTTGGTGCATGCAGCCGCCGGAGGCGTTGGTCAGTTGCTGGTGCAGTTGGCGAAGGCCGAAGGCGCGAAGGTGCTCGCACTCGTCTCCACTGCCGAAAAATGTGCGGTCGCGCTGGCTGTGGGCGCCGATACCGCAACGACCTACGACCAGGACTGGGTTGCCCGCGCGCATGCGTTCGGCATGCACGATGGTGCACCCGGCGTGGATGTCGCCTACGACTCGGTCGGCAGCACCGTGCATGATTCGCTGCGTGCGGTGCGCACCGGCGGCCACGTGGTCTTCTACGGCATGGCCGGCGGCGATCCCGCGCCGGTCGACCCGCGCCTACTGATGGACGGCTCGAAGTCGCTCA
>JANLSB010000789.1:0-2531 GCA_031362125.1 Lysobacterales bacterium
CGCGCACCCGGAATCCGCAGCCCCACGCGATGCCCCAGTCGCCGAAATCGTTGCCGATCCGGCGGTACAGCGGCTGCGAAGCGCGTTTGCGCAGACGCGCTCCGATGATCACACAGCCCGGGTGGCGGTTGGCGGCAGCGATCAGTCGCGGTATGTCGCCGGCGGTATGCTGGCCGTCGCCATCCATGGTGGTGACTGCGGCCATGCCCAGCCGCTGCGCTTCGCGGAAACCATCGCGCAACGACGCGCCCTTGCCCATCCGCCGCGGATGACGCAGCAGTGTCGCCGGCAGGTCGGCGATCTTCGCAGCCGTGTCGTCGTCGGAACCATCGTCGATCACGATCACGTGATCGCATTCGCCCAGCGCGCCTTGCACCACTTCGCGGATGCGCAGCGCTTCGTTGAGTGCGGGAATGACCACGGCGACGTTGCGACGATCGAGCACGACAGCATCATCGGGCGAGGGATCATCGAGCACTGGATCAGCCATAGGCGATCTCCACCGACATCACGCGTCCCGGGCCGGCCAGCAGCGTCGCGCGCGTCGCGCCGGATGCCAATGCATCGAACAGCGGCAGCATCGGCGCCATCGGATTGTTGCCGACATGTCCAGCGAGCGCGCCGGGCGCGTCCGCGTCGCCATCGGCGAGCAGTGCGCTGATGCGCGGGCCACGACCCTCGCGTGAGAGCAGCATTGCGCCGCCGAGCAGGCCGCTGGCGTCGTGCACAGACAGCAGAGGCCCCACCGAACCGGTGTCGTAACCGACCAGCAACACCGCTTCGGCACCGGCGCTGAGCTGCATCAGGGCTTCGAGCAGACCTTCGGCGAAGCTGGCGTCGTAGGCGCTGATCGCGGTCGCGGCCTGCATGCAGTGCGCGCCGATCGTCCAGTAACCGGCGGCGGCGTTGTGCACCGAATTGTGGAATTTCGTCGGCGACAGCCCGCTGGGATCGCTGACCAGCGTCGCGCACATGTAGTCGGTGATCGACAGATCGCCGTGGGTCGAGGTGAATACCGACGGCAGCGTCGCCGGATCGCGACCTGCGGCGGCGCAGGCGGCCAGGGCGACTTCAAGCGCGACCGCGACCGATTCCGGTGCGCGTCGACGTTCGTTGGGCGGCAGCAGCTGCGGCGCGGGTTTGTTGGCGACGCCATCGGGCAATACGCCGGTGGCGGCGAACGCACAGGCATGCGCCCACGAGGGCAGGCCGTTGTTCCAGAAGCCGATGCTTTCGATGGTCGCGGTGAGCGCGGTCATGTCATGCGAGTCCGAATACCAGCGACGCATTGTTGCCGCCAAAACCGAAAGAATTGTTCATCGAGTACCGGATCGTCCGCTCGGCATCGTCGAAACGGATCTGCGGACCGCAGGCTGGATCGTGCTGCGGTTCGCCAGCTGCGCCGCTGTTGAGCATGCCAGGCAGCCGACCGCGCTCCAGCGCCAGCAGTGCGAACACCGATTCGACGATGCCGGCAGCGCCGAGCGTATGCCCGACCCAGCCCTTGGTCGAACTGGCATGCAGTCCATCTCCGAACAGACCGGCGACCGCCAGCGCTTCGACGGTGTCGTTCGCGGGCGTCGCAGTGCCGTGCAGATTCAGATAGCCGACATCGTCCGGCGTGATGCCGGCACGGGTGATCGCATCGGCCATCGCCAGACGTGCGCCGAGGCCTTCGGGGTGCGGTGTCGACATGTGGTGCGCATCGCTGCTCTCGCCGTAGCCGCACAGGCGCGGATCATGGGCATTGTCGTCATCGATGCGTTCGAGCAGCGCATAGCCGCCGGCTTCGCCGAGCGACAGGCCGTCGCGTCGCGTATCGAACGGCATGCACGGGTTCTGCGAGACCAGTCCGAGTGCGTTGAAGCCGAACAGCACGCTGCCGCAGAGGGTATCGACGCCGCCGACCAGCGCGGCGTCGACGATACCGGCGTGGATCAGCCGCGCGGCCTGCGCGAATACTTTCGCGCTCGATGAGCAGGCGGTGGCGACGGTCACGCAGGGCCCGCGCAGCCCGGTCGCGAGCTGCAGGAAATGACCGAGCGAATGCGGGGTGTGCAGCAGCGGGCGGCGCAGGTCGGCGGGGAAGGCATTGCCGTCGAGACGCGTGTACGCCTCTTCACTGCAGCCGATGCTGGAGGTCGAGGTGCCGATGACGATCGCGACGCGCTCGGCGCCGTGGCGTGCGCGCAGCGAAGCAAGGCCATCGAGGATGCCGTCCTGCTGCAGTGCCAGCCACGCGAGGCGGTTGTTGCGGCAATCGAATGGCGCCAGTGCGGGCGGCAGCACGACGTCCTCGATGCCTTCGACACGGCCGATCCAGGTATCGAGGCGCATGTCGGCAGTAGCGCCCTCGCCGAAATCGTTGCGACGCAGGCCGCTGCGGCGCGCCTGCAGCGCTTCGGCCTGGGCTTCGCGGCCCAGGCCCAGCGCGGTGGTGGCGGTGTAGGCGCGGATCGCGACGGGCACCATCGGAGACAACTTGGGTGCAAGGGTCATCGTTGCGGAGGACACCGCTTCGCCTGTGTTTC
>JANLSB010000802.1:0-3913 GCA_031362125.1 Lysobacterales bacterium
TCGATGGTGGCCGCAATGCGCGAGGCGCAAGCCCATTGCGAGAATCGTTTTTCCCGGTGCGTCGCTGCGCAGGGCCCGACAAAACCGCGACATGGCGGCGGGAAATCAATTCTCCCGCATCGCCTTGCGGTGGACGGCGTCGTGCTCGCTGCGCTGCTGGCGGATTTGCGCGTCGACAGCCGCTATGGCGGTCATGTTGACCACGCGGCGCGGGGTGGAGGCGGGGGTGAGGATGTGCGCGGGCTGGTCCAGGCCCATCAGGATCGGGCCGATGGCGACGCCGTCGGTCATCACCCGCACCATGTTGTAGGTGATGTTGGCGGCGTCGAGGTTCGGCAGTACGAACAGATTCGGGCGGCCGTGCAGGCTGGTGTTGGGGAACATGCGCTTGCGCATGCCTTCGTCCCAGGCGGTGTCGCCCTGCATTTCGCCGTCCACTTCAAGCTTCGGCGCACGTGCGCGGACGATCTGATAAGCCTTGCGCATCTTCGCGGCGCTGGCGTTTTCGTGGCTGCCGTAGTTGGAGTGCGACAGCAGTGCGACCTTGGGTTCGATGCCGAACAGCTTCAGGCGGTAAGTGGCCTGCAGCGTGGCTTCGGCGATCTGTTCGGCGGACGGGTCCACCTGCACGTGGGTGTCGAGGAAGAACCACACACCGTGGTCGTTGATCACGCCGGTCATCGCGGCGGTGCCGCTGACGCCCTTGTCGAAATCGAACACGCTCAGCAGATAGCCGAGTTTCTTGTGGAAGCGGCCGACCAGGCCGCAGATCATCGCATCGGCTTCGCCGCGCTCGACCATCAGCGCGGCGATCAGCGCAGGACGCGAGCGCAGCAGATTCTTCGCCGCGGCGGGGGTCACGCCGCGCCGTTCGGTCAGCGCGTGGTACTGCTGCCAGTAGTCGTTGAAGCGCGGGTCGTCGTTGATGTTGGTGAGGTCGAAATCCACGCCCGCTTTCATGCGCAGCCCGAGGCGCTGGATGCGGGTGTCGATCACGTCCGGGCGGCCGATCAGGATCGGTCGCGCCAATTGCTCGTCGATCACCGTTTGTACGGCGAGCAGTACCGTTTCTTCTTCGCCCTCGGCGTAGACCACGCGCTTGCGGTCGCTGCGGGCGCGGTCGTAGACCGGTTTCATCAACAGACCGGTGCGATAGATGAACTGGCCGAGTTTTTCCCGGTACGCCTGCATGTTGAGCATCGGCCGCAGCGCTATGCCCGAGTCCATCGCCGCCTGCGCCACTGCCGGCGCCAGTACGGTGAGCAGGCGCGGGTCGAACGGGCGCGGAATGATGTACTCGGCGCCGAAGCGCGGGATTTCGCCGCCGTAGGCGCCGCCGAGGTCGGAGGCTTCCATGCGCGCCAGTTGCGCGATCGCGCGCACGCAGGCGAGCTTCATCGCTTCGTTGATCTCGGTTGCGCTCACGTCCAGCGCGCCGCGGAAGATGTACGGGAAGCACAGCGCGTTGTTGACCTGGTTCGGATAGTCCGAGCGGCCGGTGGCGATGATGCAGTCGGGGCGGACGCGGCGCGCGTCGTCCGGGTTGATCTCCGGGTTGGGGTTGGCCAGCGCCAGAATCACCGGACGCTCGGCCATGGTCGCGACCATCTCCGGCTTGAGGATGCCGGCTGCGGACAGGCCGAGAAACACATCGGCGCCAACGACGATGTCGGCCAGCGTGCGCTTGTCGGTGTCGCGCGCGTAGCGTGCTTTGTCGGGATCGAGATGGGCGCGGCCGGCGTAGATCACGCCGTCGCGATCCACCGCGAGGATGTGCTCTTTCTTCATGCCCAGCGCCACCAGCATGTCGAGGCAGGCGATGCCGGCGGCGCCGGCGCCGGAGGTGGCCAGCTTCACGTCCTCGATCTTCTTGCCGACGATCTCCCGCGCGTTGAGCACGGCAGCGCCGACGATGATCGCGGTGCCGTGCTGGTCGTCGTGGAACACCGGGATGTTCATCCGCTCGCGCAGCTTGCGCTCGACGATGAAGCACTCGGGGGCCTTGATGTCTTCGAGGTTGATGCCGCCGAAGGTCGGTTCGAGCGAGGCGATGATCTCGACCAGCTTGTCGGGATCGCGCTCGTCGATTTCGATATCGAATACGTCGATGCCGGCGAACTTCTGGAACAGCACGCCCTTGCCTTCCATCACCGGCTTGCCGGCGAGCGGGCCGATGTCGCCGAGACCCAGCACGGCGGTGCCGTTGGTGATCACCGCGACCAGATTGCCGCGCGCTGTCATTTCGCTGGCGGCGTTGGGGTCGGCGATGATCGCTTCGCAGGCGTAGGCCACGCCCGGCGAATAAGCCAGGGCGAGATCGCGCTGGGTGACCAGCGGCTTGGTCGGGACGACCTTGATTTTGCCCGGCGGGTCCTGACGGTGATAGTCGAGGGCGGATTGTTTCAGATCGTTTTCAATGTCGGACATCGGGGACGGCGTCGCGCCGGCTCTGGGGATCAGGGCAGCCGATTCTAGCCGCAACCCGCGTCATTCGCCGTGCGGTGGCGAATGGTCCAATGTCGACGCTTCCATAGGGCGCACCCTATGACGTGGTCAGACGCCGAGGCCCAACACCAGATCGTCGGCATCCACGCGGTCGAGCTTGATCTTGTTGGCGAACAGCGAGAACGCCAGCATGCCGGCCAGGCCATTCGCGCGCTGCATCCACGGCGGCAGATAGACCGGTGCGGCGATCGCGCCGGCATCGAACATCGGCTGCAGTGCGAACACGTCTTCCAGCGCCAGCTTGCCGGCGAACAGCTGGCGTGCGACCGCGAGCTTGCGGTGGCGCAGGCACCAGCGGAAGAAGGTGTGCACGCTGAGCAGGCCGTGCAGGTACACCGTGTCCTTGGTGAACGCCGCGCCGCCGCCGAGCGGGGCGCCGCGGAACACGCGCTGGGTGGAGGCGAAGCTGTCCTCGGGCGTTTGCCCGGCGTCGATGAAGAACCGGAACACCTGCACGAAATCGGCGCCGTTGATCGCCATGTCGATGGCGATGATGCGCAGGCTGATGCGCTTCATGCGTTCGATGTCCATCGAGCCGGAGATCAGCTCGGCGAAGGTCGCCAGGCCTTCCTGGGTCGCGGTGGTGCGCGGCGCGCTGCGCGCCATCGACTTCAGCAGCGGCTGTTCGCGGCCGTTGATACCGGTGAGCGTGTGCACGAAGGCCTCGTGCACCAGCAGCTGATTGCGGTCGTATTCGCTGAAGCCGGTGTTGGTGCGCAGGCGGATGCGGGTGGGGCTGGCCGCAGCTTTGGCGATCAGCGCGGGGTCCAGCTCGACCTTGACCTGATGCCCGGTGAAGAAGGCATCGATGTCGTGCTGCAGTTCGTCGCGCACCGTTTCTGCGCCCATCACCGCATCCGGCTCGAGCTGGCGCAGTTCCTGGTCCATGTCGTCGGCCAGGCTCACGAAATGCTGCGCGGCCTCGAAGTTGGTCGGGCCGTCGCCGGGCAGCATTTCCACCGGACGGCCGTAGAGCCGCGTGGAGTAGGCGGTGACCTTGTGGCTGCCGGCGGCGTCGAGCAGCCGGGTGCCGATGCGCCAGCTGTCGGCGGTCTGGATCAGGTAATGGCCGAGCGGATGGTCGGGGTCGGCGCCGGCGCGCACCGCGTCCAGCTCCGCGCGCACAGCGGTGTAATCGTCTTTCGGGTAGTCGAGCTTGGGCAGATGGATGCGTCCGATCCGCCATGCGGCGAGGAAGGTTTCCTGCGCGCTGGCCGGCCAGCTGAGCACTTCGAGCATGCGGATGCCGCGCACCGCAGCGGCCAGCCGCGCGTCGAGGGCGGCATGGTGGGCGATGTCGGGGGACAGGTTCATTGCGATGTTGTCCGGAGTCCCTGTAGGAGCGACGGAAGTCGCGACAGGCTGCGGGTTTTCAACAGCCGAATGGCTGGTAAAGGCCTTCTTCCGT
>JANLSB010000807.1:0-2130 GCA_031362125.1 Lysobacterales bacterium
GCGAGTACGTCGGCAAGGGCCCTGGCCAGGACATGACCGGCGCCAGCGAAATCCGCGAGAAGCTGGAGGGCCACTCGCACTCGGTCCTGGAAATCACCCAGCTTCCCGGCATCGATCAGGGCGAGGGCGACTGGGCCGTGCCCGCCGGTCATTACCTTGTGATGGGCGACAATCGCGACCGCAGCGATGATGGTAGATTCTGGGGCTATCTGCCCGAGGAGCGGCTTCGCGGCAGGGCGTTCCTGGTATGGCTGAACTGCAAGGGCTGGTTCTGCACCGACAGTTTCGACACGTCCCGGATCGGCAACGGTATTCCGTAGGGTCGCTTTTTTCGTCTGTAACGCGATCTGCGCACACTATTCACAACCACGTTCATCGTTCCGGGGGATTTCCATATGCGACGCAATCAAAGCGGCATGACCTTGATCAGTTTCGTCATCGTGGCGGCGGTGGTGGGTACCGCCGCATACATTGGTATGAAGCTGTTTCCGATGTATCAGGAGTTTTACGGGGTGAAGTCGGCCGCGAAAAGCCTTGCTTCCGAAGCGGGCATCGCCAACGAGCAGCCCGCGCAGATCAAGGAAAAACTGTTCCGGAGGTTCAATATCGGTTACGTGAACAGCGTCAAGCCCGAGCACGTGAAGATCGACACCGCCGGCAGCAGCAAGGTCATGCACATCAACTACGAAGTTCGCGTGAACATGATTGGCAATCTCGATGCGATCGGCAAATTCGTCGTCGATCAGCCGCTCAGCGGCGCGTCTTCGTATTGAGGCCAGCGCTGAGGTGACCGTCGCCCACATTCGTGGAGACCATGCTCTGGGTGGGCATGTGTTCCGCGACCCGGCTCTGTTGGAGCGGGCCCTCACGCATCGCAGCGCTGCGGCCGTTCACAACGAACGGCTTGAATTCCTCGGCGACGCCCTGGTCGGGATGATCGTCGCCGAGGCGCTGTATGTGCGATGGCCGAAGGCTGTCGAAGGCGAATTGACCCGCGCTCGCGCCGAGCTGGTGCGCGAATCCTCGCTCGCAGAGCTGGCGCGCAAGCTCGAACTGGGCCAGCGGATCGTGCTCGGGCCCGGCGAAATGAAGTCCGGCGGTCACCGCCGCGAGTCGATCCTCGCCGATGTCCTGGAAGCGGTGGTGGCGGCGATCTACCTGGACGCCGGTTTCGAGGCGTGCCGTGCGGCAGTCCTGCCTTGGTTCGCCGAGGCCATCGATGCGCTGCCGCCGCCCCACAAGCTGGGCAAGGACGCCAAGACCCGTCTGCAGGAATGGTTGCAGGCCCGGCAGTTGCCGTTGCCGACCTACTCATTGGTGGCCGAAACCGGCGAAGACCACGCCAAGCTGTTTCGCGCCGAATGCGTCCTGAGCGAGCCTGAAGTACGCTGCGAAGGCGAAGCGGCGTCGCGCAGGGCAGCGGAGCAGCTCGCGGCCGAAGCGGTGTTGCGCGTCGTCGCACCAGGCGCCTGAGCCTGCGTTTCCGCGCCCCGGCCAACCCCGGCGGTTACAATGCCGGCATGACTGAATCCCCCTACCGCGCCGGCCATGTCGCCGTCCTCGGCCGACCGAACGTCGGCAAATCGACTCTGATCAATGCCCTCGTCGGCAGCAAGGTCAGCATCGTTTCGCCGCGCCCGCAGACCACACGCCATCGCCTGCTGGGCATCGCCACTTTTCCGGAAGGTCAGCTGCTGCTGGTCGACACGCCCGGCATCCATCGCGATCATGGCAAGGCGACCGCCTCGGCGATGCACAAGTTGATGAACCGCGCTGCGCGTGGTGCGTTGGAAGGCGTCGACGCCGCGATGCTCGTGGTCCGTGCTGGGCAGTGGAGCGAAGAAGACACGCTCGCCTACGACGCGCTGAAGAATGCCGGCATCCCGGTGGTGCTGGTGGTGAACCAGGTCGACCGCTATCCCGACAAGACCGTGCTGCTGCCGTATCTGCAGACAGCCACCGAGGGTCGAGAATTCGCCAGCATCCATCCAGTGTCCGCGCTCAAGCGAAAGGGCCTGGAGTCGCTGGTGAAAACGGTGCTGGCGCACCTGCCGGAACAGCCCGCGCTGTATGCCGAGGACGAAATCACCGACAAAAGCCAGCGCTTCCTCGCCGGTGAACTGGTGCGCG
>JANLSB010000816.1:0-3721 GCA_031362125.1 Lysobacterales bacterium
ACACAGCCACACGCGCCCCGCCGCGCGTGCGCCCGCATTCTGCTGTCGCGCGCGTCCGCGTGGACTATGCAGCGCATGCGCAGGCGCTGGCTGTGGATCGCCCTCGGCGAATACCGGCAGCAATTCCGCTGCCGGCGCCTGTTCGCACAGCGCGGCATGCAGTGGCGGCCAGGACAGGTCGCCGGGCCCCACCGGCAGCACGATCGACAGCTGCGACAGCGGGTCGTTCATCCGGTCAAGGCACCGCCGCAGCTGCAGCCGCTGCCGGCGGTGCAGGCGTAGCAGTGACGGCCGAACGCGATCGGCCGCTGTTCGATCTCGTCCAGACGCGCGATGTCCCACAGCGTCGAACGTTGCGCGCCCGCAGGCAGGCTCAGCATCTGGTTGAAATCGCAGTCGTACAACGTCCCGTCCCAGCCGACCGACACCAGGTTGCGGCACATCACGCCTTCGGCCGCACGTGGATTGAAGTGATCGATCAGCAGCTGCATGTACGCATCGAGCTGGCCGTCGCGCTCCAGCGCGTGCAGAAAACGCTTGATCGGCATGTTGGCGATGGTGAACAGCCGGTTGAACACGATGCCGAAATCATCGGACAGACGTGTGCGGTAATCCGCTTCCAACGCAGCCTGCGCCGGGGGCAGCGACGGCCCGCCGGGGTTGTAGACCAGATCGAGTTCGAGTGCGCTGTCTTCGCGGCCGTAGCCCAGCGAATTCAGCCGTTGCAGTGCCTCGATACTCTGCAGAAACACGCCCTTGCCGCGCTGTTTCTCGACGTTCGCCGACGAGTAGCACGGCAGCGATGCGACCACCGCGATGCCGTGTTCGGCGAGGAATTCCGCGGTGTCTTCCTGACCGGGTTCGAACAGCACGGTCAGATTGCAGCGGTCGATCACCTTCAGCCCGTGCGCGCGCCCGGCGGCCGCGAGCCGGCGGAACTGCGGATGCAACTCCGGCGCGCCGCCGGTGAGGTCCAGCGTGTGCAGCGCCGGTGCGGTCGACATCAGGTCGATCAGTCGGTCGATGCCGCGCGCGTCGAGCGCTTCTTCGCGCTTCGGCCCGGATTCCACGTGGCAGTGCGTGCACGCCAGATTGCAGCGCGCGGTCAGATTCACCTGCAGGATTTCCAGCGGCGTGCGCGGCAGCGTCAGGCCGTGGCGTTCGAGCATGCGCGGAAACGATGCGACCGGCGCGGCGAGCGCGGTCATTGCGGGCTCGGCGAAACCGGTGCTCATCGTTGCGCTGCTGCGACGAAGTCGATATCGCCGAAATAGCTGGTGGTGGATTCGCCGGTGTTGTCGGTGTCCACCGATACCGCGACGCCGATGATCCGCGGCGGATCGGTGTTGAACGCGCGCCGATAGTCTTCGGCCACGTTGCGCTGCAGCGACACCCAGCGCCCGACCTGCGCATCGCCGGTGCTGGCGACCACCATCGCCACGAACGGGGTGTAGGCATTGTCGAAGATACTGCCGACCGCATGGCGATTGTCCCAGACGTAGCACAGCGCCGCGGACGGCAGCTGATCGCCGTAGCGCATGCGCCCGAGTTTCAGCATCGCGCGCTCTTTCATCGTCATCTTGTCTTCGTTGCGATCGAAGAACACGTAAAGCCGCGCGGCGTAGTCGTCGCCTTGCTTGGTGGTGATGTCGCTGCCCTGCAGCACGCGCTCGGTGCGCCAGCGCCAGCGCAGCATCGGCGTGAGCTTCGGATCGACGAACAGGCCGTGGCGCAGCGACGACGCCGAACCGTCGGCGCGCGCGCGCAGTACGATGGCGCCGTCGTCCATCACCAGGTCGTAACGGGTCTGGCGTTCGACCTTTGGCAATGTCTGCACCGCCCAGCCAGACGGCGCGGTGGCGGCCAGCGGACCGGACGAAAACGGCGTGGTCCTCGCGATGAGCCGGCCCTGCGTAGCGGCCGGAGCGGGGGCATGACCGGCGCGGTGTTTCGCGGCCGTAGCGTCGAGCGCAGTCAACATCAGCGCGGCGGCGAATGCGCATGTCACGAGCGCGGCGCGCGGCTCGGAAAGGGTATCGGTGCTGCTCACTTGCGCTCCCAGTCGTGATATTTCCGTAGCCAGCCGAGCACACGCTCAGGCTTGTGGCGCTTGCGACGCGTCCCGGCGGCGAACTTGGCGCCTTCGGCGAACGTAGGATAGGCGAACACCGTGCCGAGAATCTTGTCCAGGCCGAGCTTGTGCTTCATCGCCAGCGCGAAGATCGCGATCAGGTCGCCAGCGCGCGCACCGACGATGGTCGCGCCGAGGATCGTGTCCTTGCCCGGCGGCACCAGTACTTTGACGAAGCCCTCGGTCGCACCCTCGGCGATCGCGCGGTCCAGCTCCGAGAACGGATGCACGAAGACCTCGACCGCGATGCCCTGCGCGGCGGCTTCGCGTTCGCTGATCCCCACGCGCGCCAGTTCCGGGTCGGTGAATGTGCATGCAGGCATCACGCGATAGTCGGCGCGGAACGATTTGAATCGTCCGAACAGCGCGTTCACGGCGGCGTACCACGCCTGATGCGCGCCGGCGTGGGTGAGCTGGAACGGGCCGGCGACATCGCCGACCGCGAGGATGTTCGGAAACTTCGTGCGCAGAAAGTCGTCGGTTTCGATGGTGCGGTTCTTGCGCAGCGGAATGCCCAGAGTTTCCAGGCCGAAGCCGTCGGCATTCGCGGTGCGACCCACCGCGACCAGCAGCAGATCGAACGGCAGTTCGGAGCGCGTACCCTCATGTTCGATCACCAGAATGTTGGTATCGCCGGCGCGGGCTTCGATGGCCTGGTGGGCGAGCAGCACGCGCACGCCGTCGCGCTCCAGCGCGATCTGCACCACCATCGCGGCATCCTCATCCTCGCGCACCAGCAGCTGCGACGCCCGCTGGACGATGCTCACATCGCAGTCGAAGCGGGCCAGACTCTGCGCCAGCTCGCAGCCGATCGGCCCGCCGCCGAGCACCACGATCCGCTGCGGCAGCGTTTGCAGATGCCAGAACGTATCGGACGTGACGTAGGGCACGGTATCGAGGCCGGGAATCGGCGGAATGAGCGGGCGCCCCCCGGTCGCGATCACCAGATGCTTCGCGCTGAGCCGCTGGCCGTTCACTTCGACTTCCCACGGCGACACGATCCGCGCTTCGCCCTGGATCACCTCGACGCCGAGGCTGGTATAGCGTTCGACCGAGTCGTTCGGTTCGATCGCCGCGATCGAGGCGCGGACATGCGCCATCACCATGCCGAAGTCGGGCATGCCGCGTTGCGCGGGGATGCCGAACTCCGGTGCGCGATCGACTTCGGCCGCTGCGTGCGCGGCGCGGATCAGCGCCTTCGACGGTACGCATCCGCGGTTGAGACAATCGCCGCCCATTTCGGCTTTTTCGATCAGCGTGACTTTCGCTCGTACGGTCGCAGCGATATAACTGGTGACCAGCCCGGCGGCGCCGGCGCCGATTACGATCAGATTGCGGTCGAAGCGCTTGGGCTTGTTCCAGCCGCGATACACGCGTCGCGCGCGCAGCGCATCCAGCACTTTGCGCGCGATCAGCGGCAGCAGCGCCAATGCGGTGAAGGCGATGCCCAGCGGCAGACTCAGGATGTCGCCTACCGACTGCAGCTTGCCCAGTTCGCGGCCCGCGTTCACATAGACAAGCGTGCCCGGCAGCATGCCGACCAGACTCACCCAGACATAGGTGAGGGTGCGGATGCCGGTCAGGCCCATC
>JANLSB010000857.1:0-2189 GCA_031362125.1 Lysobacterales bacterium
TGATAGGCGACCACGCCGGCTTCGCGGCAGCGGTCGATCGCCTTTTCCAGAATCTCGAAGAATTCCTTGAGCAGAAACATCTGCAGGCTGTCGAGCTTGCCTGAGTAGATGTCGCGATAGAGTTCCAGCATCAGCCGGTCGGCTTCGTTTTCGATCGCGCGCAACTTCTCGTTGAGCGCGGTCATGCGGTCGATGTTGATGTGACGCAGTTCTTTCACCATCTCGACGACCACGCCTGCGGCTTGTTCCAGCATCGCCGCACGGGGCGCGAAATCGATGTCTTCCAGGTGGCGAACCGCCAGCGAATAGCGGTCGGCGAATTTTTCGATCTGCTTCGGAATCTTGTACAGCGCCGAGCCAAGGGCCTCGATGTCCTCGCGTTCGATCGGGGTAATGAAGCTGTCGACGAGTGCCTTGCCGATCTTCTCGGACGCGGCACGCTCGCGCTGGCGGGCCAGTTTGAAGGCATCGAGCGCCGGCTCGCGATCAGCGGCTTTCATCATCGTGTGCAGCGCGGTCGCGCTGGCAAATGCGGCGGCGGCGGCCTCATCGAGCAGGCCGTAGAACTGCTGGCCGGAGCCGAAGATCGTTTGCAGTGAGAACATGGGCGGTCGTCTCGATGACATTCAAGTGAATAAAACAAGTCATAATTATGACTCAAAGATGGCATTTGTCTCCAAAATGCAACTCAAATGCCGGCAAACCCACGACAGCCATGGCCCGGGCGCCGGACAACAGCGCTGGAGGGGCCAACAGAAGGTGACATGGCCGCCTGCTATCATCCCGTCGCCCCCCCCATGCCCTCCCCTGTGACCGTCCCCTCGATGCTCCACCCGACGCTCGGGCACTCTGCAAGCAGTCGCCAACGCTTCGCCAACCCGGCCACCGGCCATGCAACGATCCGCAGCCCGGGAGCCTGTCGCCGTGCTTGAACTACTGGTCGTCGCGGCACTCATCCTCTTCAACGCCTTCTTCGCCATGTCGGAAATGGCGGTGTTGACCTCGCGCAAGAGCCGCCTCAAACAGATGGCGCTGCACAGTGCCCGGGCGCGCAAAGCCTTGGAACTGGCCAACCATCCCGAGAGCTTCCTGTCCGCAGTGCAACTGTGGATCAGTCTGTTGAGCCTGATGATCGGCTACTTCGGCGGCGAATCGATGGGCGCACGTTTGGCCGAACCCATAGCCAGGATTCCGGCGCTCGCCCCCTATGCCAGTCAGATCGGCTTTGTCACCGGTTTCGTCATCATGCTGTTCGCCTTCGGCCTGATCGGCGAACTGGTGCCCAAGCGGATTGGCACTCTGCGCCCAGAGAAGATCGCGGTGGTGGTGGCCTACCCGATGCATTTCTTCGCCACTTTGGCGAAACCGATCGTGATCGCGCTGTCCACCTGCACACGCTGGGTGATGCGCCTGCTGCGCATGGGCGACCACGACGAGAACACGATCACCGAGGAAGAGATTCAAATGCTGGTGAGCGAAGGCCACGAGCAGGGCGTGATCGACGATGACGAACGCAACATGATGCAGCGGGTGATGCGCCTGGGCGACCGCACGGTCGAAAGCATGATGACGCCGCGCACCCGGATCGTCTGGCTGGACGCGAACGCGCCGTTCCAGGACAACCTTTCGGAAATGCAGGAAACGCCGTATTCGCGCTACCCGGTCTATCGCGGCAGCGACGCCGAGGTGTTGGGCTTGCTGGAAGTGAAATCGCTGCTCGACCGTCTGCAGGAGCGCGAGCCGGATCTGTTCACAACCCTACGCCCGGCGGTGTTCGTTTCCGAATCCACCCACGCGCTGAAGCTGCTGGAAATCTTCCGCGAAGAACAGCAGTCGCTGGCACTGGTGGTGGACGAATACGGCGAGGTCACCGGCATGGTCACGGTGAACGATCTGATGGGCGCGGTGCTCGGTCGACTGCAGTCCGGCGAAACCCCGGACTCCGAGGCGTTGGTGATCGAACGCGCGGACGGTTCGCTGCTGGTCGACGGCTCGCTGCCGGTGGACGAACTGCGCGAAATCATCGGGCAGCGTTTGCCGCATCTTGACGACCACGACTATCACACCGCCGCCGGCATGGCGATCGCGCACTTCGGCCGCATCCCCAACACCGGCGAATTCTTCGAGTGGTCGGGCTGGCGGATCGAAGTAGTCGATCTCGACGGACCCCGGATCGACAAACTGCTGCT
>JANLSB010000033.1:0-1622 GCA_031362125.1 Lysobacterales bacterium
GCTCGTCATTACCCGCGAAAGCGGGAACCCAGTGTCTTTAGCTTTCAATGGCTTAAAGTCACTGGGCCCCCGCTTTCGCGGGGATGACGGCAATTCTTCAGGCCATCCTTAGGGCTCGCCTCAACACCAGGATCAACGCAATGGGCATCAAATGCGGCATCGTCGGTCTGCCGAACGTCGGCAAATCGACTCTTTTCAACGCCTTGACCAAGGCGGGTATCGCTGCGGCCAACTTCCCGTTCTGCACGATCGAGCCCAACGTCGGCATCGTGCCGGTGCCGGACCCGCGCCTGAATGCGCTGTCTGAGATCGTCAAACCGCAGAAGTGCATTCCGACCGCAGTCGAGTTCGTCGACATCGCCGGTCTGGTCGCCGGCGCGGCCAGCGGCGAGGGCCTGGGCAACAAGTTCCTCGCTCACATCCGCGAAGTCGACGCGATCACCCATGTGGTCCGCTGCTTCGAGAACCCCGACGTGATCCACGTCAACAACAGGGTCGACCCGATCGCCGATATCGAGACCATCGATACCGAACTGGCGCTCGCGGATCTCGAGTCGGTCGAAAAAGCCTCCCAGCGTGCGGAGCGCTCGGCCAAGACCGGCGACAAGGACGCGAAGGTCCGTGCCGAGATACTGGGCCGGGTCCGTGCCGGACTGGACTCGGGCAAGCCGGCGCGCGCGCTGGGGCTGTCCGATGACGACAAGCTGGCGGTCCGCGACCTGTTCCTGCTCACGCTCAAGCCGGTGATGTACGTCGCCAACGTGCTGGAGGATGGATTCGAGAACAACGCGCATCTGGACGCCGTCCGCGCCCGCGCTGTGGAAGAGGGCGCCGAAGTGGTGCCGGTATCCGCCGCGATCGAAGAAGAGCTCAGCCAGCTTGAGGACGATGATCGCGATACATTCTTGGCCGATCTGGGCCTGGCCGAGCCGGGGCTGAACCGGGTGATCCGCGCCGCCTACAAGCTGCTGGGGCTGCAGACCTATTTCACTGCCGGGGTAAAGGAAGTCCGGGCCTGGACGGTCAAGGCCGGCTCGACCGCGCCGCAGGCAGCGGCGGTGATCCATACCGATTTCGAGAAAGGCTTCATCCGCGCCGAAACCATCAGTTACGACGACTTCCTCAAATATCGCGGCGAATCCGGCGCCCGTGATGCCGGTCGCCTGCGCCTGGAAGGCAAGGAATACCGCGTTCAGGAAGGAGACGTGCTTCATTTCCGTTTCAATGTCTGATCCCCGCCCGGCGACAGGCCGGGGCAGGCGGATCGATGGGCCCTCTGGAGGCTTCAACTCATGCTGGAGCGTTGACACCCGCCCGTAGTCCCGTCAGAATTACGGGCTGTTTTCACCGTGCAATGATTTAACGGATCTTGTTCAGCTGGAGGGATACCCAAGCGGCCAACGGGGGCAGACTGTAAATCTGCTGGCTTACGCCTTCGGTGGTTCGAATCCACCTCCCTCCACCACTTGTCGGCGCCTCGTGCGTTGCCTGGAGGTCCAGCTGATCATGGTGTGCCGCAAGACGCGGGAGTAGTTCTACGGTAGAACCTCAGCCTTCCAAGCTGATGGTGCGGGTTCGATTCCCGTCTCCCGCTCCATCGCGGCGACTGCCTTGATTATTCC
>JANLSB010000109.1:0-2260 GCA_031362125.1 Lysobacterales bacterium
TAGGTCAGGATCAGCCGCGAGTTCTCGCTGATCGCGCCCGGGCCGTCGCCGACTGGCGTCTGCGACAGCTGCAGATAGGCGATGAACTCGTTCAGCACTACTTTCTGGCCGATCAGGCCGCCGGCGATCACTGCGTCGTTCCATTCGATGCCGATCACCCAGGCGATCGGCGCAAGCACGTAGCCGAGGATCAGGCCCAGATTCAGCCGCACCTTGTGCTGCGCCGTGTCGACGATCCCGTCGTTGAGCATCATGTTGAGGCTCTGGTAGCTGCTGAGGTGCAGGTCGCCGAACCCGCCGATGATGTAATTGACCATCGCGATCAGCGCCACGAACGCCAGCAGCATCGCGGCGATGTTGATCGCCAGCTTCATGCCGTCCGACGCGCCCGCGGCGGCGGCGTCGATGAGATTTTTGCTTTCCTTCTCGACGTGCACCGTGACCTTGCCGCCGGTGAGCGGCGTGCCGGTCTCGGGGATCAGAATCTTGGCGATCAGCAGGGTGGCCGGTGCGGCCATGATCGACGCCGCGAGGAAGTGCTTGGCATACATCTGCTGCAGGTCGCCGTCGGTGCCGGCCAACATGCCGATATAGATGGCCATCACCCCGCCAGCGATATGCGCCATGCCGCCGATCATCATCGTCAGCAGTTCGGATTCGGTCATTTTATTGATATAGGGGCGCACCGTCAGCGGCGCCTCGGTCTGACCGATGAACACGCTGGCGCAGACGCTGGTGGTTTCGGCGCCGGAGACTTTCATCACCTTGGTGATGGCCATCGCCATGACACGAACCACCCATTGCATGATGCCGAGGTGGTACAGCACCGCCATGAACGAGGCGAAGAAGATCACCGTCGGCAGCGCATGGAAGATGAAGACGAAACCGTATTTGTCCTGGTCGGCGAAGCCGCCGAGGATCATCTTCGAGCCTTCGGTGGTGAAGTTGATCAGGGTCACGAAGACCTTGCCCAGACCCTCGAAGAGGTTGCCGCCCCATGTGGTCATCAGCACGAAGACCGCGAAGGCGATCTGCAGTGCGACACCGGTACCGACCAGTTTCCAGTCCACAGCTTTCTTGTTGTTCGAGAACGTCCATGCGATGCCGATCAGCACCGCCAGTCCGAACAGGCCGAAGCCGATCCGCGTCAAAGATTCCATCAATTCGCTCCCCAGGCCATCGGCCGAACTGGGGCAGGGTAGGCCAGCGGGGCAGGGTGGGGCAACTGGGCGCCGTAACGCAGGTCGGGCCCTGGCCCGACATTGCGCTATCGATCTCGTCTCGAGCCCATGATCGGAATCGTCCTGATCATTGTTCTATGCGACCGGAAAGACGGTAATGTCGGGCCATGGCCCGACCTACACGTCGCGCGCCACCACCCGGTTGCACCCTTCCTGCTTGGCCAGCTGCAGCCGCCGGTCGGCGCTGCGCAGCATCGACGATACGTCGCTGCCGTCGCTCGGGTAGGCAGCGAGGCCGCCGCTGAAGGTGATCTTCAGCGGATCGCCGCCGCGCTCGGGCACGAACGGTCGCTCGGCCATGAGATGGCGCAGCCGGTCCAGCCGTTCCCATGCATTGCCGATCGGGCAGCGCAGCAGCAGCACGAATTCCTGGCCGCCGATCCGCGCCAGTCGCTCCTTCGGATGCAGGATCTCGCGCATCGAGCCTGCGATGTGGCGGATCGCGCGGTCGCCGGCCAGATGGCCGTAGTCGACGTTGATGCGCTTGAAATCGTCCAGATCGAGCAGCGCCAGGGTCAGCGATTCGCCCTCATCGCGCACTGTTTCGAGAATGCGCGGCATCCGCTGCAGCAACCATGCACGGTTGGGAAGACCGGTGAGGCCGTCGCTGCCGGAGGATTCGATCAGCCGCTGCATCCGGTAAACGATCGTCGAGGTCAGCAGGGTCATCAGCAGCATCAATACCAGCCGCTCCACCTGGCCGCCGACCGAGACGGTGCCGTAGTCGATCGAAATCAGCACGTCCGGGGTCTGCGCCCGCATGAACAGCACGCTCACCATCAAGCCGTACTGCAGCATCGCCAGCGCACCGGCGTACAGCGTGAGCCGGCCGTCGTTGCGCAGTGCGGTCATGCCGATCGAGAACAGATAGAAACACCACACCACCATGCTGTTGAAAGGTGCCACCGGGTCGCTGAAGTGCAGCAGCCCAACGACCAGCGTGGTAGTGGTGACATCGTAGGTGGTGGTGGCATAGGGCAGCCAGCCGTGACGGCGACGGTGGCTGGCCAGCGCGAGCC
>JANLSB010000137.1:0-1855 GCA_031362125.1 Lysobacterales bacterium
CTGGGCACGCCGTCGGCGCCGACCGCGGCGGGCGTACGCCGCTACCTGGCGCAATTCCTGCACGATTACCGCGTGGTCGAGCTGACCCGCTGGCTATGGTGCCCGATCCTGCATTTCATCATCCTGCCGCTGCGTGGACCGAAAGTCGCGAAGAAATACGCTGAGGTCTGGTTGCCGGGCGGCTCGCCGCTGGCGGTGCACACCGCGAATCTCGCCGCGGCGATGCAGGACCGCATGCCCGATGTGCGCGTGAGGTACGCGATGCGTTACGGCAATCCTTCGATGACCAGCACCGTCGCAGCGCTGCGCGCCGAGGGTGTGGACGAGATCGTAGTGCTGCCGCTGTATCCGCAGTATTCGACCACCACGACCGCGTCGGTGACCGACAAGGTGGAAACGCTGGAATGCGACTACGACGAAGAAGAACTTCGGTTCCGCGTCATCGACGAGTATCACCTCGATCCGGCATGGATCGCGGCGGTTGCCGATTCGATCCGCGCGCACTGGGCCGAACACGGCCGCGGTGAGCGGCTGATGTTCTCATTCCACGGCATTCCGCAGCGTCTGGTCGATGCCGGCGACCCGTACCGGCAACAGTCGCAGGCGAGCGTCGACGCCATCGTCGCCGCGCTCGGCATCTCGTCCGAAGACACGATGCTCACGTTCCAGTCGCGCTTCGGCCGCGAGCCGTGGCTGCAGCCGTACACCGACAAGACGCTCGAAGCGCTCGGCGCGCAGGGCGTGAAGCGGATCGACATCGTCTGCCCGGGCTTCGCTGTCGACTGCCTGGAAACGCTGGAGGAAATCACCGTCGAGAACGCGACCCTGTTTCGTGCGGCCGGCGGTGAATCACTCGACTACATTCCCTGCCTCAACGACTCGCCCGCGCACGCTGATGCGCTTGCGGCGCTGGCGCGGCGGCATCTTCATGGAGCGGGCTTGTGACAGATTCGATGCGCGACTTCGTGCTTGAGACCGCGCGCGGCCGTTTCGGCGGGCTGCGCAACGACCGTGTCGGCGGCGTGCCGCTGCTGGCACTGCACGGCTGGCTCGACAATGCTGCCAGCTTCCGGCCAGTGGCGCCGCTGTTGGCCGGCTATAACCTGGTGGCGCTGGATATGCCCGGCCACGGCCGCAGTTTCCACTATCCCGCCGACGCCGAATACAGCCTGTTCAGCACGATTCTGGATATGCTCGCCGCCGCCGATGCGCTGGGTTGGCAGCGTTTCGCGGTGCTCGGGCATTCGATGGGTGGCGCCGTCGCCAGTCTGCTCGCCGCTGCCGCTCCGGATCGCATCGAACGGTTGTCGCTGATCGAAGCGCTGGGCCCGCTGGCCGGGACGGAAGACACCACCGCCAGCCGTCTGCGCGATGCGGTCACCCAGCGTCGTGCCCTCGACGGCAAGCGCAAACGCGTGTTCACCGATCCGGGTGTGGCGGTGCAGGCGCGGATGCAGACCAATATCACCGCGCTGGATGAAGCCTCGTCGCGGCTGCTCATCGAGCGCGGCATCCGCCCGGTCGAAGGCGGTTTCGAGTGGAGCAGCGATGTACGACTCACCTTGCCGACGGCGGTACGGATGTCCGAAGCGCAGATCAGGGATTGCCTGCGCGCGATTACCTGCCCGGTCACCCTGCTGGTGGCAGAGCCGACCCCGCCGTATTTCACGCCGGGGCTGCGAGAAGCACGGACCGCCTGCGTACCTCAGATCCGCAGCGTCTCGCTGCCGGGCAGCCATCATCTGCATATGACCCATCCGGCGGAAGTGGTCACGGTGCTGGGGTTGTAACCGGAGCCAGGGTTTCCGTGGGAGCGGCGGCTTTCAACAACCATTCGATTGTGTCATAAGTATCG
>JANLSB010000155.1:0-5194 GCA_031362125.1 Lysobacterales bacterium
CGCCAAAGGCCGCTTCGCCGCCTATCTTGAATCGGTCACCATCCGCGTCATCACCCATGGCGGCCCCGGCCTGCTCGGCGCGGCAATGTCGCTGCGAGCAGACAATCAACACGAGGCGACACGATGAGCCATTCCCACACCGATCGCATGAGCGCCATCATCGATGAGATCCTGCAGCAGGCGCCGGTGGTGCCGGTGCTAGCGGTCGCCGATCCGGACGATGCGGTTCCGTTGGCGGAAGCGCTGGTCGCCGCCGGCTTGCCGGTGCTCGAAATCACGCTGCGCACACCGGTCGCGCTTGAAGTCATCCGGCGCATGCGCGAGGTGCCCGGCGCCATCGTCGGCGCCGGTACCGTGCTCACATCCGAAGATCTTGCCGCCGTGCAGGCCGCAGGCGCCGCATTCGCGATCTCGCCCGGCGGCACCGACGCGCTCTATGCCGCCGCGCGCGGTGCTGCGGCTCTGGGCAACGCGATTCCATTGCTGCCCGGCATCGCCACCGCCAGCGAGCTCATGCGCGGCCTCGAGCACGGCTACAGGCGCTTCAAATTCTTTCCCGCCGAATCCAGCGGCGGCGTCGCCGCGCTCAAAGGCTTCGCCGGCCCGTTCGCGCAGGTGAAGTTCTGTCCCACCGGCGGCATCGACGCCGCGAAGGCGCCCGCGTATTTCGCACTGCCCAACGTCCTCACGGTCGGCGGCTCGTGGATGGTCCCGAACGACGCGTTGGCGGCGAAGGACTGGGCGCGGATCGGAGAACTGGCGAAAGCGGCGGCCGCGCTGCGCGGGTAACGACAGGCGATCAAGCGCTGGCGGGTTGCTGCAGATTGCAATGCGCACGACAGGCCACATCTTGCTGATATAGACCATGTCGTCGCTGCGGGACATGCCAGGGTCGGAGCCATCCGCGTCTGACCGCGTATTGGGACAGCACGCAAGGCCCTGGCGCCTGCAGCTACGATACGAATCGCCATCATCGGATGGCCGACTGCGGAGATTGGAGACCAGCGTATGCCCCGCAAGACTGCCGAAGCGCCAAAAGCGATTTCCGTCGATATCGCCCCGGAACAGCGGCCACTCGGCATGCGCCTGATGCTGTTTGCCAGCGGGCAATTGCAGCAGGCGCAGGCCCATCTGGCGCGCGAAGGCGAGGCCCGGCACGAAGGCATCCATCAAGCGCGCAAATCCATCCGCCGCGCGCGCGCCACTCTCGCACTCGGCGCGCGCGTGCTCGGCCCGCATGCGCAGGGGCTCAATGACGACTTGGGCCGGCTGTGTCGCGGCCTGTCGCACCTGCGCGATGCGCAGGCGCTGATCGAGGTACTGCAGCGATTGCGAACACAGGCACCGGGCAGCCTTGGCGCGATTCTGCCGGCTGCGGAACGACTGGCGCGGCAGCGCCGCGACGGGATCCTCGAACGCGCGCTGGTTCGCGATCCGGCGTTCATGGCGCGTCAGCTCCGGCTGCAGGCCGCACAGCACCGTCTGGTGCGTCTGGATTGGCGCAAGATCGACGAAGCCGATGTTTCCTGCGCGATCAAGCGCAGCCAGCGCCGCGCCGACAAGGCCGCCAAGCAGGTCGAGAAACACCCGGAGGACGATGCGGCCTGGCACACCCTTCGTCGCCGCCTCCGTCGCCTGCGTCAGCAGGAAACGCTTTTGAACGAGGTTCTGCACGCACCGGACATGACGAAGAAACGGCATCGCGATCTGGCCGATGTCCTGGGAGAATCGCAGGACGATGCGCTGCTGCTGCGGCACTGCAAGAGACGTTCGCCGTTCACCTCCGATCAGCGCAGGCAGCTGCTCGCGAGCGCCCGCGAGCGCCTGCGGCGAACACGTAACGGTTGAGCCGTTCACGATCGGAGTCGACAGCAATGGCCGAAATCGAGCTGCGCATACAGACCCTGGATCAGCTGTTCGACAGCCTCGATCCGGCACCGTTTCATGCCAAAGCCCTCGACCGCAATGCCGAAGCCTATCTGCTGGAAAGCGCTGCGGAATATGGCGCGCGTCAGCCGCTGACCATCGGGATCCATGCGCCGCCGCAGCTCGCGACGCATTTCGACGACATCGTCACCGCCATCCACGAGCATTTCACCCTGGCGCACCAGCAGGCCGAACGCCGTCACCGCTACCGGCGCCGCATCGGACGCATCGCGCTGTCGGCGGGCGTCGCCACACTGTCGATCGCACTGCTGCTCCGGCGACTCGTGGAAGGCATCGGCGGACCCTTTGGCGAGGTCTTGGCGGAAGGCTTGTTGATCCTCGCCTGGGTGGCGTTATGGCGACCGATCGAAACCATCGGCTTCGATTCCTGGGAAAGCCGTGAACAGCGTCGAGTGCTGGCGATCTTGTCGCGGGTGCCGGTGCGTTTTGTGGCGATGGCCGCGATGCCGGAGAGCGCGGGGAGCGCGGGGAGCGCAACAATTGCTTGAATGCCAAGGCAACCCAGGGCACACGTATTCCGCTGGGTCCGGGTTGAGAGACGACGATGCGTTGAACTGTCCAGCAAAGAGCGAGTCCATGCACGTACCGGACTGGTGACTTGAAAAGCGCACGCAACGTGCGTTTTTCAACAACGCGCTGATGACAAACGCATCGATTCAGATCGGCCTGCCCAGATCGTCGGTCTTGAACGACTGGGTCTTGAACTTGTTGAGGAACGCGTAGAACTCGCCCTGCGCGGTCTCGACGATGGTGCCGCCGTCCTGCCAGATCGCATTCTCGGCGGCGTGACCCCCGTTGACCGGGTCGCCCTGATTCTGATGGATGTTGTGCACGCCTTTGTCCCTGGCGAACGGCTCGCCGAAAACATAGAACCGCACGCCCTGATCGATGATCGCTTCCAGATCGGTCAAGGCCTGGAACCCGGTGCCGCTGTTCCACGGCGGATTCCAGCGAATGAAGTCCAGAAAGCGCGACAGACAGCTGTCGTAGCGCACGTTCCAGATGATGATCGGCGGATGCAGCTCCGGCGAACGGATGTAGTCGAGCGCGCCCGATGCCGCATTCGACGCCAGCGTGTGCCAGCCATTCGCCAACGCCTTGATGTCCGCGAACTCCGATGGCCGGATCTTCACCACGCGCCATTGGATGCCGTCAGGCATGAACTGCGGATCGACATCGATCGCGCAATCGTAGTTGCCGTCCGGCGCATGCACCACAAGATGTCCGTGGTAGTAACGCCCGAAGTTGTCGGGCGGATCGCGGTGATAACCCGCCTTGGTGCCGATCACGACACCGTAGCCATCGCTGAGTCCCATCGTGCTTCTCCTTCGCGGCAGTCCAGACGCGCAATGCCGCACTGGCCTTGTCTTCAAAGACCATTACGAAATTACCCATATCGAACGGACAGTCCTACGGCCGGCCGTACCGATTCGAAACCGCATGAGCGGACCACGCCTGCAGTAGTGGGCTGCGCGTCTGGCGGCGGATTTCCCGGCCCCAGAACAATGCGATCAGGGCGCCAAGACAGGCAACGCCAAGCGTGCCGGGGACACCAACACCGGGCAGAGCGATCACAGCGAGCACAGCGCCCGCAGTCGCAATCAACAGGGCGATGCTGTTGCCGACGATGTAGAACCAGACCACACGCGACAACACGCCGCTTGCGCGCGTTTCCTGAGTCGCGAGCATTCTGGTCCGGATCTGCGGCAGCCAGGGGTGATCCGCTTCCAGCTTCAGGCCCTCAACGAAATAGGCTTCGAGCAATTGGTGATACACGCGAAGGTCCAGACTCCACAGCTGGGTCATGCCGATCGCGCCCGCCAATCCGATCAGGGCCAAAAGCACCCCGCTTGGCAGCGGCAGCGCGCCCCAGTTCGACAGCAGATATTGAATGCCGGCGAACATCGCCAGGGTCCAGGCGGAGGCCAGCGCGCGGTACTGATGCTGCAGCTGATTGAAATGCCGCTCGCTGTTGCCGATCTCCTGGGCGATGCTCCAGATGGTTTCGTCCGATGGACTCATGGCGCCCTCTTTGGATTGTTCGTGCCGGGATACGACGCACCGGAACATCATCGCCGCTCGAATGGCGCGCCTTGGACATGCCTCAAACCGAGGACAGACCGCAGAGCGGCCGTGCTCTTTCTCTCGCCGGGTCGGATGCCCGGCTTACGGCGCTGCCTCGATGCTGGCAATTTCACTGAATACTTTTTCAGCCGGTCGCTTACCGAAAGATTCCAATTTCTTGATCATGGCTTCGGTATCTTCCAATCTGATCATTCTGGCATGTTCGAAAGACGAGCCTCGAACGGAGTCTGGATTTCCATCCCACGTTGTCATCCACAGCCACTTCCGGCGGCCGTTTGCGTCCTTGAGCAGCGTCTGGCTCTTCAGATCAGCAACCGAAACCCTCGTTGGCCCCCGATACCGGTGACTGAAGAATGGCATCAATTCTTCCAGCATGAATTTTTGAAAATCTTCTTCCTTGATGCCGCTGTGCAGGGTGACCGCATCGTGACGAAATACGCTGAGCATGATCATGATTCTCCTGTTGGGATTTACGCTGACGGTTCGGCCGCTCTTCGAGCATGCTGCTCGCGTTTGGATCAGTAAAACCGATACCCCGCAAACCATCAGCAGGACAGCATGCGTGCATGAGATCCGGCCAGCAGCGGTTGTACTGTTTCGATGTCGTCCGTGGTCTGGCGTGGTACCTCGAAGTATTCCGGGCACCATTTCCAACGCAAAAGCCGAGGTGGCTCGGCCAAGCCCGGCACGTTTGCGCCTCCCATGTCGATCTCCGCAGACGACTATCCCGCTCTGCTGGCGTGGGCCGGGAGGCAAGGACATCCTGGGAAGCGCCGACACATCCCGAAGACAGCGCCGTCGGTTCTGGGCACGATCGGCCGCAACACATCGCTGGACGACGCGCATGGGCGCTGTGGATTCTGGATACTGGCGCGCCTTGGCAGGCAGCTGAAATACCCGTCGCAGCGGGTTGCCAGCAACCTGATGACGCAGCCGTGGATGGCTGCGCCGACGAAGCAAGCGCGCAAGCGATTGATGATTCGGCGCTATGCACCTCTACCTTCGCTCCGCTCAGGGCCAGCCTCGCTGTTCAGCCTCGCCCGCGAGGCTGTCGCCGTGGGCGCGTCCGGGCATGTGCCGGACGTGCGAAATGACAAGCCTGCTGGATCGAGGTTTTTCAGCAACCTGTCAGGCGAACTCGACGATAGGCTCGGGATGGCCA
>JANLSB010000176.1:0-5614 GCA_031362125.1 Lysobacterales bacterium
GTGTGCGGCGCGTGCTTCAGCGGATTGTCCTCGCGGTCGAGGCGGCCGTCTTCGATCGCGCGGATCTCGTCGCGGATCTGGATCATCGCATCGATGAAGCGGTCCAGTTCGTGCTGCGATTCGCTTTCGGTCGGTTCCACCATCAGCGTGCCGGCGACCGGAAAGCTGAGCGTCGGCGCGTGGAAGCCGAAATCGACCAGACGCTTCGCCACATCTTCGGCGCTGATGCCGGTGGCGTCTTTCAGCGGGCGCAGGTCGAGGATGCACTCATGCGCGACCAGACCGTTGCGGCCGGTGTACAGCGTCTCGTAGTGCGAAGCGAGCCGCTTGGCGACGTAATTGGCGTTGAGCAGCGCGACCTGGGTGGCGCGACGCAGGCCGGCGCTGCCCATCATCGCGATGTACATCCAACTGATCGGCAGGATCGAGGCGGAGCCGAACGAGGCGCCCGAGACCATACCGACGGTGCCTTCGCTGGAATTGAATCCGCTGTCATGGATGCCGGCATTGGAAAGCCTTTTCGGCAGGAACGGCGCGAGATGCGCCTTGACCGCGCAGGGGCCGACGCCGGGTCCGCCGCCGCCGTGCGGGATGCAGAAGGTCTTGTGCAGATTGAGATGCGAGACGTCCGAGCCCCAATGACCGGGCTTGGCTACGCCGACCAGCGCGTTCATATTGGCGCCGTCGGTATAGACCTGACCGCCGTGCTGGTGGATGACGTCGCAGATCGCGACGATGTCTTCCTCGAACACGCCGTGCGTGGACGGGTAGGTGACCATCAGCGCGGCCAGACGGTCGCTGTATTTCTCGGCGTTGCGGCGGATGTCGTCGAGATCGACGTTGCCGTTGGCGTCGCACTTGGTGACGACGACGGTCATGCCGCACATCTGCGCCGACGCCGGATTGGTGCCGTGCGCGGATTCGGGAATCAGGCAGATGTCGCGATGCGCCTCATTGCGCGAACGGTGGTACGCGCGGATCGCGAGCAGGCCCGCGTATTCGCCCTGCGCGCCTGAGTTCGGCTGCAGACTCACCGCATCGTAGCCGGTGCATTCGACCAGCATCGCTTCCAGTTCATCGATCAGCTGTTTGTAGCCCGTCGCCTGTTCGGCCGGTGCCAGTGGATGCAGGTTGCCGAACTCCGGCCAGGTCACCGGGATCATCTCGGCGGTGGCGTTGAGCTTCATCGTGCAGCTGCCCAGCGGAATCATGGTGCGGTCCATCGCCAGATCCTTGTCCGACAGCGCGCGCATGTAGCGCAGCAGCTCGTGTTCGCTGTGGTGGGTGTTGAACACCGGGTGGGTGAGAAAGTCCGAAGTGCGCAGCAGCGCGGCGGGCAGCGCATCGGCGGTGGTGCTGTCGAGACCGTCGATGTCCGAGGCATCCGCGCCGAACAGCGCGGAGAGTGCGATCGCATCGGCGCGCGTTGTGGTTTCGTCCAGACTGATGCCGATGCTGCTCGCATCGATCACGCGCAGATTGAGCTTGGCGGTCTTCGCCTTTGCATGCAGCGCAGCGGCATCGATGCCGGTGACATGCAGGGTGTCGAAGAAGTCGCCGCCGACCGCGACGCCGCTCTTGCGCAGCGCAGCGGCGAGGATCGCAGCCAGACGATGCGTGCGGCGTGCGATGCGGGTCAGCCCTTCGGCGCCGTGATAGACGGCGTACATGCTCGCCATCACCGCCAGCAGCACCTGCGCAGTGCAGATGTTCGACGTGGCCTTTTCGCGGCGGATGTGCTGCTCGCGGGTCTGCAGGGTGAGGCGATAGGCAGGATTGCCTTCGGCGTCGATCGACACGCCGATCAGACGGCCGGGCATGCTGCGTTTGTAGGCGTCGCGGCAGGCCATGAACGCGGCGTGCGGGCCGCCGAAGCCGAACGGCACGCCGAAGCGCTGCGAGTTGCCGACGACGATGTCCGCGCCCCACTCGCCGGGCGCGGCGATCAGAGTCAGCGCGAGCAGATCGGTGGCGACCGCGACCAGACCGCCGCGCGCGTGCACGGCGTCGGCGAGGGCTTTGTAGTCGTTGATGCGGCCGAAGGTGTTCGGGTACTGCAGCAGGACGCCGAAGCAGTCGGCGGTCATGGCGTCGGCATCGTCGCCGATCACCAGTTCGATACCCAGCGGTTCAGCGCGCGTTCGCAGCACTTCGATGGTCTGCGGATGTACGCCGCTGGAGACGAAAAAGGCATTCGATTTCGATTTGGTCGAACGCTTCGCCAGGGTCATCGCTTCGGCGGCGGCGGTGCTTTCGTCCAGCAGCGAGGCGTTCGCGATCTCCATGCCGGTGAGGTCGGCGCACATCGTCTGGAAGTTGATCAGCGCTTCCATGCGGCCCTGCGAGATCTCGGCCTGGTATGGCGTGTACGCCGTGTACCACGCCGGATTTTCGAGGATGTTGCGCAGGATGACGTTCGGCGTATGCGTGCCGTAGTAACCCTGACCGATGAAGCTGCGGAACACCTGGTTGCGGTCGGCGATGGCGCGGATCTTGGCCAGTGCTTCGACTTCGGTGATCGCTTCGGGCAGCGCCAGCGGCGCGGGCGACTTGATGCTCGCCGGCACGATGGCGTCGGTCATCGCGTCCAGCGAATCCTGGCCGATCGCGCGCAGCATGCGCGCGATCTCGGTATCGTTGGGGCCGATGTGGCGTTCGATGAAAGCGGAATGATGTTCAAGCTCGCGCAGCGTCGCGCGGGTATTCGAAGTCGGGGACATGGCGGGCATCGTCTGGCGCGGCCGAAACCGCGGGAAGGGCGTTCCGGCTCGCCGTCCTCACGGCCGACGAGCGCTCGCGGGCTTGCGGCTATGCCGCTCGAAAGCCCCGCTCGCCCCTCTGTTCTTCTGCCTGAGAGTTTGAATCGCTTGGACAATGGTCCGGCGATCTTGCCCCTTCGGCGCCGACGCTGCCGTTGCCGGCGGCCGATCTCTCCAGAGTGCTGTACACGCGGCGGTATCTGGCCTGAGCGATTCCGGGCGAATTGCGCCTTCGGCAGCGATCCGGATGCTCCTGGACCGCTTCTCCCACCGTGCCGGCGGATTATAGCGTGCCAGTGGCTCGTCGGGACTCGGCGGATGGGCCCGCGTACCATGCGGGGTCGCTGAGCTTTCTGGTTGCCCATGTCCGCACCGTCCGTCACGCCGTCCCGCGCCCGTCTGGCCCTGATTCTGGGCGGCCTGGCGATGATCGGTCCGTTTTCGATCGACACCATGTTTCCGGCGTTTCCGCAGATCGGCAAGCAGTTCGGCGCCGACAAAGTGGCGATGCAGCAGACCATCAGTGTCTATCTGCTCGCGTACGCATTGATGAGTCTGGTCCATGGCCCGCTGTCGGATGCGATCGGGCGCAAACGGGTGATCCTCGGTGGCTTGGCGGTGTTCACGCTGGCCTCGGTCGGCTGCGCCCTGTCGACCAGTTTGCCGATGCTGCTGGCGTTCCGCGCGCTGCAGGGCATGTGCGCAGGTATGGGTCTGATCGTCGGCCGTGCGGCGATCCGCGATGTCTTCCAGGGCCAGTACGCGCAGAAACTGATGAGCCAGGTGTCGATGATCTTCGGCATCGCACCCGCACTGGCGCCGATCATCGGCGGCTGGATCCTCGGCTGGGAGCGGTGGCCGGCGATCTTCTGGTTCCTGGTGCTGTTCTCGGCGGTGCTGTTTTCGGCGACATGGCTGGCATTGCCGGAAACGCATCCGCCTGAAGCGCGCTTCCGACCGTCGCCGAAACAGCTGTTGCGCAACCACGGCTATATTTTTCTCAACCGCCGCTTCCAGTGCTTCGCCGCCGCCGGTGGCTTCAATTTCGCTGCGCTGTTCCTGTACATCTCGTCGGCGCCGGCATTCGTGCTGGATCACCTGAAGCTGCAACAGGACCAGTTCGGCTGGTTTTTCGTGCCGACCATCGCCGGCATGGTGTTCGGCTCGTTCCTGTCGGGCCGCGCAGCGGGGCGGATCAGCGGCACACGTCTTGCCGGAACGGGTTTTGCCCTGTGCGGTTTCGCAGCGGTGCTCAACATCGGCTACAACCTGCTGGTGCCGCAGCCGTCGATCCCGTGGGCGGTGCTGCCGATGGTGATCAATGCGATGGGCATTTCGCTGGTGTTCCCGATCCTCACCCTCGCCATTCTCGACATGTATCCGCGCCAGCGCGGCGCGGCGTCGTCGCTGCAGGCATTCACCAGCCTGATCCTGCAGACAGCTGTCGCTGGCGTGGTTTCGCCGATGCTCAGCCATCACCCGATGTGGCTGGCGCTGGGTGCTGCATCGTTCACGCTGATCGGCTTCCTGTTCTGGTGGTGGGAGGTGTCGCGCACGAGACTGCCGCCGGAATCGGAATCGGAATCGGAACCGGTGGCTGCGGCGCCGCCGGCGATGTAATCCTTACCGGGAAGTTTGCCGCTTCCACAGGTAATGCAGCGGCAACCCTGCGATCACCAGCACCGCGCCCCAGGCCAGCGCATTCGCTCCGGTGCCGATCAGTGCATACACGCTGTAGAGCAGCGCGAGTGCAGCGACAACGCGGCCGCGCTTGCCGAGTTTCAGCCATGCCGCGCTGCTGGCGACATAGGGCAAGAGCGTCGCAGCCGTCGACAGCAGGATCGAGAAGGTGAAGACCGTGACCAGCGAGTCTGTGAAATTCGCGATCACCAGCAGGCTTGCGAGCACCGTGCTGACGACGATGCCCATGCGCGGCGTGCCCTGCGCATCGAGTTTCGCGAACGTCTGCGGAAACAGGCCGTCGTGCGCGGCCGCCATCGGCACCTGCGCCGACAGCAGTACCCAGCCGTTCAGTGCGCCGATGCAGGAGATTACGGCAACGACTGCAATCCCGGTGCCGGCTATCGGGCCCCAGAGTGCTTTTGCGGCATCGGCCATAGGCGCAGTGGAGGTCTTCGCCACTTCGGGCGGCAGCACGCCAAGCACGGCGGTGCAGGCGAGGATGGTCGCGATGCCGGCCAGCAGCGTGCCGATCAGCGTGGCGCGCGGGATCGTGCGCTCGGCGTCATGGATCGCGCCGGAGGGAATCGTCGCCGCTTCCAGGCCGAGAAACGCCCACAGGGTCAAGGCGACGGTGGCATGGATGGTCGCCGCCATCGACTGCGGCGATCCATCGATCGTGGCCTGCGCGGCGGTGTGCAGATAGCGCGGTTCGATCCACCAGATCGCGATGCCGCCGAACAGCAGCAGCGGCAGCAGTTTCAGCACCGTGGTGATGATCTGCATGCGCCCGGCTTCGCGCACGCCGGCGAGGTTGATCGCGCTGCACAGCCACAGCGCAGCCAGCGCGAGCGCCGCGCCGCGCAAGGGCGTGGCGACCAGCGCCGGAAACAGACTGCCGAAACTGCCGGCGAACGCTACCGCGATCGCGGCGTTGGCGCACCAGATCGAGATCCAGTAGCTCCAGGCGATGACGAAGCCGGTGGTATCGCCGAAGGCCTCGCGCGCGTAGGCATACGGCCCGCCAGCGTGCGCGCAGCGTGCAGCCAGGCGCGGGAAGGTCAGCGCCAGCAGCAGCGCGCCGCCGAGGGTGATGCCCCAACCGATCAGACTGATCGCGCCATACGGTGCCAGCGATGCCGGCAGCAGAAACACCCCGCTGCCGATCATATTGC
>JANLSB010000226.1:0-1807 GCA_031362125.1 Lysobacterales bacterium
GCGCGTGAAGCTTGCCGTCCACTTGCAGCTTCTTGAGGACGCGACCGGCCATTTCGCGAGAGCAACCGACCAGACGCGCCAACTCCTGCCGGGACACCCGCAACTGGGTGCCTTGCGGGTGACTCATGGCTTCCGGCTCGCGGGTCAGGTCGTGCAGCGCACGGATGATGCGGTCGGTCACGTCGAGGAAGGCCAGACGCCCGGCCTTGCGGCTGGTGTCGAGCAGGCGTCGGGAAAGCTGGGCGCCGATGGCGTAGATCAGCTGCGCGGCGTCGCCGCCGAGTGGGCCTTCGAGCAGTTGATAAAGGCGTTCATAGCCGATCTCGGCCAGTTCGCACTGGGTACGGGTGCGCAGGATCACTTCGCGGCGGTCGCTTTCGACGAACAGGCCCATCTCGCCGACAAACTCGCCAGGGCCGAAATAACCCAGCACCAGCTCGCGGCCGTCGTCTTCCTCGGTGATGATGCTGACCGAGCCGGAAATCACGTAGTAGAGGGTGCCGGCCGGATCGCCCGGACGGAAGACTTCGGTCCGCGGTGGATAGCGGCGGCGATGGCAATGCGAGAGGAACCGCTCGATCGTCGCCACCGTCGGGGCGAGCGGATTCGCGTTGCGGCGAAGAGGTGTCAGCGTGGCAACGGGAGGTGTGTTCATGCGAGCCGAAACATGGGGATAGCCAAGAGTAGGCCTTTGTCACGTTTCCGGCAAACAGCGGTCGTAGACTGCGTGTGATCTCCGGCCGGTGCTGCACTGCAGCGTCGGCTCCCCCCGTGGGCCGCAATGCCGCATAATCGCGCCCCCAACCACCCCTCCCAAAGGAACCGATGCCGTGGTCAAGCCACTGCCGCGTCTGAAGCTGCAAGGCTTCAACAACCTGACCAAAGCGCTGTCGTTCAACATCTACGACGTGTGCTATGCGGTATCCGAAGAGGAGCGCCAGCGTTACATCGCCTACATCGACGAGGAGTACAACGCCGACCGGCTGACCCAGATCCTCAGCGACGTGGCGGAGATCATCGGCGCGAACATCCTGAACATTGCCCGCCAGGATTACGACCCGCAGGGCGCCTCGGTGACCATCCTCATTTCCGAGGAACCGGTGATCGACAAGAAGGATGCCGGCAGGGAGATCATCTCCGACGCCGTCGTCGCGCACATGGACAAGTCGCACATCACGGTGCACACCTATCCGGAGACGCATCCGGACAACGGCATCGCCACCTTCCGAGCCGATATCGATGTCGCCACCTGCGGCGTGATCTCGCCGCTGAAAGCGTTGAACTACCTGATCGAAAGTCTGGAGTCCGACATCGTGGTCATGGACTACCGCGTGCGCGGCTTCACCCGGGACATCAAGGGCCGCAAGCACTACATCGACCACAAGATCAATTCGATCCAGGATTATCTGGCGAAGAACATCAAAGCGCGCTACGAGATGCTCGATGTGAACGTGTATCAGGAAAATCTGTTTCACACCAAAATGCACATGAAGGAGTTCGACCTCGACACTTATCTGTTCGAGGAGAAGGCCAAAAATCTTTCGTTCAAGGAACGGATGAAGATCGAAGCGCGTCTGCGTCGCGAGATCGAAGAGCTGTATCAGGGCCGCAACCTGGCGGAGTGATCCGTTTCAGGATGGAAATGCGAAAAAGCCGGCAAAAAAGCCGGCTTTTCTGTTTCTCGGAAGTTGCAGGGCAGGTTCTGACCCGCCATGACGACCTTTCACACGGCGCCGCGCAGTCATCGGAAAAGCATTGTGAGAAGCCCATTCGACGACATCCGGGAGGTTGCCATGGCGGGTCAGGA
>JANLSB010000259.1:0-4589 GCA_031362125.1 Lysobacterales bacterium
CGCCACCACCCGCCACAGCAAGGTATTGAAGGGCATCGGCACGCTGAAGCGCGGCGCATCCTGCAGACCGATGGACGCAAGCGCCTCGTCGGCGGCGCGATCGACCATGGCTTTCGCCGCCAGCGACCAGCCGAGATAGGCGGTGCTCAACACCAGCCCGGCGACCAGAGCGCGCTGCGCGATGATGCGCTCGCGCGCGATCCAGGCCATGACGCAGGCGATCAACAGCCACAGGGTATACAGCGGATCGATGATGAACACGCTGTACCACATCGTCGGCGGCGGGGTCAGCGGCCACCACAGCTGGGTGCCGTAGACGGTGAAGGCATCCAGCACCGGATGGGTGACCAGCGCAAGCTGGATCGCCCAGAACCAGCGCATCGGCGACGCCGCCACGCGCCCGCCGCGACGTTTGTACAGCCACCAGATCACGGTCGCGACGATCTGCAGCACGAACAGCGAATGGCTGATGCTGCGATGCCAGGTCATGCGCATCACCGGGTCGTCGAACAGCAGCGTCAGCGGAATGCTGTCGAGATCCGGGAGGGTACCCAGCGCCGCACCGGCCAGCAGTGCGGCACGACGATGGGCTGCGGGGGCGATGGCGGCGGCGAGCGCGCCGCCCAGAACGATCTGGCTGAGGGAATCCATGAGGCCGATGCTAACCGGGCACGCCCGCGCGGTGTCATCGCGGGCGGACCCTCGCTGCGGAAACGCTCAGGTCTGTCCCAGCACCTGCTTCGTCGCTGCCACCAGGCCCGCGGTGAACGATGCCTGCGCTTGGGTGACGCTGATCACCAGCTCCGGCGAGGCCTCGGTGGGGTCGCCCGAATGGACCGGCGGCGATGGCGCGTATTGCACGAAAAGTTGGCTGGTCTGCGCAGCCTGCAGCCCGGCAATCGTCTCGACCAAGGTCAACGCAAGGTCGATGGACGAAGAAATACCGCCGCCGCTGAAGCGCTTCTTGTCTTCATCGATATGCCAGCGTGGGTAGCCCGGCACGACTTCGACCTGCGGAAACAATTCCAACACCGGGCGCGCGCTCCAGTAGGTCGTCGCTTCGCAACCGTCGAGCAGGCCGGCTGCCGCAAGAATGAACGCGCCAGTGCAGACCGAGCCGACCCACTCTGCTTGCGCGGCGTTGGCCTTCAGCCAAGCCTGGTAGACAGGATCGAGCATCGCGGCGCCGACGCCATCGCTGCCGCCGCCGGGCACGAACAGGATCGACAGCGGCGGATGGTCGTCGAAGGTGGCGTTCGGCATCACCGACACGCCCTCGGTGGTAGGAATCGGGTCGAGATTGGCAGCGATCCACACCACCTCGAAGCCGGTGGTGTAGGCGAAGATCTGGGTCGCACCGGCGAAGTCGAGCAAGGTGCAGCCGGGGTAAAGCGGAAAACCGACGGTGATGGTGGAAGGCGACATCCCTGCGCTCCTTGGCGTGATCCGCGCGGCGACGCCGCATAATGCGCGGTTGTAACACGCCTTGCGTCCCATCAGCCCACGATTTAGCGCGCCCGCAGATAACGCTGGCGTTTCTTCGGCAGCACCCGCTGCAGATCGACTTCGATCAGACCGTCGATGCTGTCGCTGAAGGCGGGGTCCACACCGAACGCGAGGAAGCGTGCGCCGCCGGGTTCGCACAGTTCGGTGTACTGCTTGTACAGCACCGGCACCGACGCGCCGTGCGCGGCAAGATTGCCTTTGAGCACGCCGAACGCGGTCTCCGCATCCATCTCGCCGAAATCCGGCGGCGCCGCGAAATAGCGGAAGGGCCGCAGCGACGCCGCGACCGCATTCTCGCCGCCTGCCGCACCACCGCCGTAGAAATGCGGACCGTAAAAATGCGAGTAATACGCGACCAGTTGCTCTCGCGCCGGCAGCGGCAGCGCGGCGCTGATCGAGACCGCGCCGAACAGATAGCGCACCTGCGGATAGCGGCGCAGATAGGCACCGATGCCCTGCCACAGATACTCCAGGCTGCGGCTGCCCCAGTATTCGGGCGCCACGAAGCTGCGGCCCAGTTCCATGCCCTGTGCGATCCGCGGCAACGCTTCGTCTGCGTAACGGAACAGCGAAGCGGTGTAGAGCCCGGAGAGGCCCTGGCGCGCGAGCACGCGCGCACCGCGGGCGACGCGGTAGGCACCGGCGATCTTCATCGCCTGCGCGTCCCACACCAGGATGTGGTCGTAGTGCGTGTCCCACGCATCGAGATCGCGGGCGCGCCCGGTGCCCTCGCCTACTTCGCGGAATGTCAGCTCGCGCAGCCGGCCGAGTTCGCGCATCAGCGGATCCCTCGCGAGTTCCGCGCCGTGCGCCAGCCGGGCAAGCCGGATCTCCTTGCCGTCGCCGGTGCGGCCGAGCAGTTCGGTGGCTGCGATCGCCTGCGCCAGCACGTCGGACGCAATCGGGGCCGGCAGCGGTTCGGGACCGGGCGACGTTTCACGACGACGTCCCAGCGCATACAGGGCATGACGGACTTCCTGCAGCAGCTGCGCGTTCTCGCGCTCCGGGTCGAGCTGCAGCATCGGGCCGACGCGCAGCTCGATGCTGCGCCCCGGGCGCGAAAACATCTCCCGCGCCAGCAGCGCGGTCGCTGCCGGCTTGTACAGCACCGATGCGCCGTAGAACAGCACCGAATTGCGGGCGACGATCCGCACCGGCTGCACTGGCGCGCCGGAGTGCCGCGCGAAGCGCACGAAGCCCTGGCGCCAGCGGCTGTCGCGCACGCCGCGCAGACCCAGCCGCGAGACTTCGCCGGCCGGAAACACGATCACGCACTGCTCGGCGGCCAAGGCCTGATCGATCGCGCGCAGGCTTTCGGCGCCCGCAGCGCCTCCGAATACCCGCACCGGTAGCAGCAGGCCCGACAACGGTTCGAGCAGCGACAGCACATCGTTGGCGACGATCTTCACGTCGCGGCGCACCCGACCCACGGCGTCCAGCAGGGCCAGCGCATCCAACGCCCCCGATGGATGGTTGGCGACGATCAGCAGCCTCCCGGAAGCCGGGATCGAGGCCAGCGCCTGCGGGTCGACGCGATAATCGGCCTGAAGGAAGCCCAGCGCGGCGGTGACGAACGCGAAGTCTCGCGTGCTGCCGTTGCGTTCCAGAAACTCGCCGATCTCATCAAAGCGCGACCAGCGGCCGAGGGTCCGCAATAGCGGCCGGGTCAGGCCGGCGCGGCGGCCGGAGAACCATTGCGGGTAACGTCGTTCAAGCTGTTGTTCGAGCGGGCGCATGGGCAAGGCGTCGTGTCGGCCGGAGTTGGCCGCCAGCCTGCCCACGGTTCGCGACACTGCGATGGCGCCGTTGCGGCGATTGCGTGACACTTCCCGCCCCGGCCAGCGGCTCCGGACCGCACTCATGCACCGGTCGGCCCCCCGGGTGTATCATGCGCGCCCATCTTTTCATCCCGATCAAGGGATGAATCCACTCAACCCCCCAAAGGAAGCCTCGTCGATGTCCAGCTACCTCTTCACCTCCGAGTCCGTGTCCGAAGGTCATCCGGACAAGATGGCGGACCAGATTTCCGACGCCGTGCTCGACGCCATCCTGGCCCAGGACAAGCGCGCGCGCGTCGCGTGCGAAACCATGGTGAAGACCGGTGCGGCCATCGTCGCCGGTGAAGTCACCACCAGCGCCTGGGTGGACATCGAATCCCTGGCACGCAAGGTCATCAACGACATCGGCTACAACAATTCCGACGTCGGCTTCGACGGCCACACCTGCGCCATCATCAACATGCTCGGCAAGCAGTCGCCGGATATCGCCGCAGGCGTCGACGGCACCAGCAAGAAAGCCAAGAAGCCCGAAGAACAGGGCGCGGGCGACCAGGGTCTGATGTTCGGCTACGCCTGCAACGAAGCCCCGGAATACATGCCGGCGCCGATCTACTACTCGCACCGTCTGGTCGAGCAGCAGGCCAAGGTCCGCAAGAACGGCAAGCTGAAGTGGCTGCGTCCCGACGCCAAGTCGCAGGTCACGCTGCGCTATGACAGCAACCATCAGGTCGCCGGCCTCGACGCCGTGGTGCTGTCGACGCAGCACGACCCGGGCATCAAGCACAAGGATCTGGTCGAGGGCGTGTACGAGACCATCCTCAAGCCGGTGCTGCCGAAAAAGTGGCTGGAATCACTGCCGAAGAGCAATATCCACATCAACCCGACCGGCATCTTCGTGATCGGTGGCCCGGTGGGCGACTGCGGCCTGACCGGCCGCAAGATCATCGTCGACACCTACGGCGGCATGGCCCGCCACGGCGGCGGCGCGTTCTCGGGCAAGGATCCGTCGAAAGTCGACCGCTCGGCCGCGTATGCCGCGCGCTACGTCGCCAAGAACATCGTCGCCGCCGGCCTGGCGCGGCAGTGCCAGATCCAGGTGGCATACGCGATCGGCGTGGCGCGGCCGAGCGATCGACCTTGGTCGGGTCCTTGCCGCTGAAAGCGCCGCCGCCGTGCGGGCAGGCGCCGCCGTAGGTATCGACGATGATCTTGCGCCCGGTCAGGCCGCAGTCGCCGTGCGGGCCGCCTTGCAGGAAGCAGCCGGTCGGGTTGATGTGACAGGCGACCACGCTCTCGTCGTTGGGG
>JANLSB010000261.1:0-6274 GCA_031362125.1 Lysobacterales bacterium
CGCCACCACCCGCCACAGCAAGGTATTGAAGGGCATCGGCACGCTGAAGCGCGGCGCATCCTGCAGACCGATGGACGCAAGCGCCTCGTCGGCGGCGCGATCGACCATGGCTTTCGCCGCCAGCGACCAGCCGAGATAGGCAGTGCTCAACACCAGTCCGGCGACCAGCGCGCGCTGCGCGACAATGCGTTCGCACGCGCGCCAGGCGACGACGCAGGCGATCAGCAGCCACAGCGTGTACAGCGGATCGATGATGAACACGCTCGACCACATCGTCGGCGGCACTTTCAAAGGCCACCACAGCTGCGTGCCATAGACGGTGAAAGCATCGAGCACCGGATGGGTGACGAGCGCAATTTGGATCGCCCAGAACCAGCGCATCGGCGACGCCGCCACGCGCCCGCCGCGACGTTTGTACAGCCACCAGATCACGGTCGCGACGATCGGCAGCACGAACAGCGAATGGCTGATGCTGCGATGCCAGGTCATGCGCATCACCGGGTCGTCGAACAGCAGCGTCAGCGGAATGCTGTCGAGATCCGGGAGGGTACCCAGCGCCGCACCGGCCAGCAGTGCGGCACGACGGTGGGCGGCGGGGTCGGCGCGCAGACCGAGATCCTGCTGCGGCGTTTCCCCGACCTGCACGCGACCTGCGTCGATCTCAGCGAGGCCCAGCTCGCCGCCGCGCGCGCGAATCTCGGCGGCATGCCATGGCTCGAAGGCCGCTACACGCTAAAGCAGGCCGACGCCACCGACCTGCCGTTCGAGGCGCGCAGTTTCGACGCCGCGTTCCTGTGCTGGGTGCTCGAACATGTGCCCTCGCCCGCGCGCGTGCTGGCCGAAGTGCGTCGCGTACTCTCGCCCGGCGCGCCGGTGTACATCACCGAGGTGATGAACGCATCGTTCCTGCTCGACCCGTATTCGCCGAACGTGTGGAAGTACTGGATGGCCTTCAACGACTTCCAGCACGAAAGCGGCGGCGACCCGTTCGTCGGCGCCAAGCTCGGCAATCTGCTGCTGGCCGGCGGCTACCGCGACGTGACCACCGAGATCAAGACCTTCCACTTCGACAACCGCGAACCGGCGCGACGCAAGACCATGATCGCGTTCTGGGAAGAACTGCTGCTGTCGGCGGCGGATCAGCTGATCGCCGCCGGCTGCGTGACCACCGAAATAGTCGACGAGATGCGCCGCGAGATGCACCAGGTGCAGAGCGACCCGAACGCGGTGTTCTTCTATTCGTTCGTGCAGGCGCGGGCCGTGGTGTACTGACGCGGCCCTGCCTGGGCCGGCACGCCTTTCTCCGGCGGCCCACTGTTCTTCCGCACGGCGCCGCACCCACGTACCATCCCGCTGTAATTGGGGACGCCCATCGCCGTATATCTGGATAGGCATGCGATCGCACCCCTGTCAAGCCGCCCACCACCACGGTTTGCACGTCGATCCACGCCGGTCTCGGAGCCCTTGGCTCCAATCATTATTCAGACAGGACATCGACGATATGAACAGAAAGACGTGCTTGCTTCTCGCGCTGGGCTCGCTGATTTCGGCCCCAGTAACATCAATGGCCCAATCGTGCCTACCTTATTTGACAATCAATAATACGAATGTAAAGCGCGTACAAATGGTGACCTTGAACCGGAACGGCCTCGGGAGCTCATCCCGGTTCCGTGTCACGTATAGCCCCTCGATCGAGATCGTCCAAGGCGTATTCCGACCGCCGTCCTGGAGCATCGGCAGTGCGAAAGTACTCTTCAGCGATCGATACGGTAACGTCGGCGGGTGGCCACAGCCGTACAGCATCGGCAAAGCCGACAACATCGGCGTCCACATTACCGTGGAAGCCTCGCCTCTGGTCACCGAAACCCTTAACAGCTGGGGCTATGTCAAAGCTAGATTCCGCGCCACATGCACGGCGAGCGGAATTCTGCGTGGCTCAACGCGAGATGTGGAATACCTGCTGCATCTGACTCAGTAAAGGTGATAGTGCAGGCACGGTCTTCCATTGGGAGACCGTGACGCACCTCTCCCGGGGCCACGTTCGATAACGGTTGCACAGCCATCTGCCAGACGACTCATCTGGCGGATGGCGGAGGTGCCGTATCTGGCAAACCAACGGCGTATAGTGGCCGAGCGCTCTTGTCGGCTCGGCTAAGACCGCCACAGAGCGACGAGACGGAGGAGGAAACGGATGACTCGTTTCAATACCACCCGCTGGAGTCTGATCGCGGATGCGGCTGGTTCCGCAGCGAATGTCCGCCCGGCGCTCGAAGCGCTTTGCCGCGACTACCTCCCTCCGGTGTTGGCGTATATCCGCCAACACGGTTTCAACGAACCGGACGCCGAGGACATCGCTCAGGATTTCTTCGCAGGCTTGATCGAGCGTAACTGGCATGCAGCTGCATCGCAGGAACGCGGTCGCTTCAGGGCGCTGATCTTGACTGCACTACGGCACTTCCTCCTCGACGCACAGACCTCGCGACGCGCGCAAAAGCGCGGCGGCGGCACGCCACACATCGCATTCGACGACGATATCGCGCCGGAAGCGGAAGATTCTCCCGAGCGATCCTTCACCCAAGCGTGGATCGGAGTGGTGATCGATCGGGCACGCGTCCGTTTGCGCGACGATTTCGATCGCACAGGACGATCGGATCACTTCCGGTCTTTCTGGAATTGCATCGATGGACATGCTGACAGCGCCGAAATTACGGAGCTCGCGGCAGCATTGGGACTGCGGCGCAACACCGTCGCCGTGCAGTTGCATCGCATGCGGGCGCGTTTCAGACAACTCATCAGAGAAGAACTGCTGGCCACCATGAGCTGCGACGAAGATCTCGCCCGCGAAATCGAGGAGCTGCGCGACGCATTGGGGATCGACCTGTCCGCATCGGCAAAATCCCCATGAATCCGCATACGCCATCCCACGATGGGCCCCAGTTCACGTCGTGGTCGCTGGTCCGCGATCTGCATGCTGCAGTCGCCGACTCGAGCGCACTGGTCAACCAGTTGTGTCTCCGCTATCGCACGCCGATCCATCGATACTTCATCCTGTTGGGCTACGACGATGAAAGCGCCTCCGCTCTGTCCGACGCTTTTCTGTCCCACATTGGAAAAGAAGGAGCATCCCACACCGGTCGGCATGATCGCTTCCGTGAATTCCTGCGGGCAGAACTCGATGCTTTCCTGGCCCAGCGAATCATGGATGCCAATGTCCGTGCTTTAGCACCCAGCGTAGAACCTGAAGCGCACTTGAGACCGGCCGAAGCACGAGCGGACTGCCTGGAGCGCAGCTTCGCGCTGGAGGTGATGGCGCGCGCTATCGCGCATTTGCGGGATGAAGCCACGGATGCCGGCCGCTTCGCGATGTTCGAGCGCCTGCAGCGCTACCTGTGGTACGAAGCCCGGCCTGAGGACATCAAGCAGGAAGCCCAACACCTCGACCTGAGACCCATGTTCATCGCGATGGCGATCCATCGACTGAGGAAACGATTCCGTCACTTCGTGGATGAAGAGCTCGCGTGTCTTGTCAAGGATCCCGACGCGCTGGCAAGCGAGCGCCAAGCCATGCTGTCTGCGTTGGAACCCCCGCCATGAACCGAATGGATGGCGACCGCCATGCGTCAGGCTGGCGACAGGATTCCGCCATCGCAAGACTCGCGTTCGGCGCATTGTCTGAGATGGGAGGTCCTTCGGACAGGCCGTTCCACGACGAAGGCCTGTGCCTCGACCTGGACGATCCGCAGCAACGCATGCTCGGCGACTTCGAGCTCTTGGAGCTGATCGGCGAAGGCGGCATGGGCCTAGTGTATCGTGCGCGGCAATTGCGGCTGCAGCGCGAGGTCGCGGTGAAATTGCTGTCTGCCGGACCGTGGGCGCCGCCCGATTTCATCGAGCGGTTCCGGATGGAAGCGCAGCACGCGGCGCAATTGCAGCATCCGGGGATCGTCACCGTCCATGAAATGGGCGAGATCGATGGCTTGATCTACTTCGCGATGCAGTTGATCCGCGGGGAAAGCCTGGCCCAGCACCTTCGGCATCGCACCGGCACGCTGGGCGAGCGCGATTCAGCGGTGCTGATGCGTACGATCTGCGAAGCGGTCGCCTATGCCCACAGCCTCGGCGTGCTCCATCTCGATCTGAAACCAGCCAATATCCTACTCGACGAAAAGCGGCAGCCGCGGGTCGCGGATTTTGGGCTCGCGCGTCGTAGCGGCGCACACGCCACGCTCGACAACACGCGCATCGCGGGGACGCCGGGGTACATGGCGCCGGAACAGACCGATATCGATGCGGATGCCTTGACCGAGGCCACGGATATCTGGGGTATCGGCGCGATCCTCTACGAATTGCTGTGCGGACATCCCCCTTTTGAAGCGCACGACACAGCCTCGACCCTGAAACTGCTCCGCGACGGCATCGTCCGCAAGCCGTCGAGATACGTACGCGTCTCCGCAGACATCGAGTCGATCTGCATGAAGTGCCTCGCGAAAGCGCACGGTGACCGCTATGCCACAGCGCGCGACGTGGCGGACGATCTCGGCCGATTTCTCGAGAGCAGGCCGGTGCATGCGCGTCCTTTGAACGCACGTCGACGCTTTGGCCTCTGGGTGCGCCGGGAACCGCGGCTCGCGTTGGCGTCGGGACTGGTCTTCGTTTCTCTGGCGGCCGGTCTGGGCACCAGTCTCTGGCTCTGGCAGCGCGCCGAGCAGAGCGCGGCGACGGTTCGCGAGATCAACCGGTTTGTCAACAACGATGTCCTCGCCGCCGCAGACCCTTATCTCTATGCCAACGATGACCAGTCCCAGACCATTGGGCCCGATCTACTCGCCGAGGCCGAAGCCAAACTCGATCGTGTCCTTGTGAATGAACCTGCCGCTCGTGCCGAAATCGGACTGACGTTAGGGCGTGCGTATTTCAGCCGGGGCTTGTGGGGCAAAGCGCGGCAACGGCTGGAAGCAGCTCGAATCGATGCCCGTCTGAGTACCGGCAACGAGGCCTCATTGATCTTGGAGATCGAACAACACCTCGGCCTCGCACAGATCCATGATGCTCATTATGACGAGGCGGAAAACACCTATCGTCACCTGCTCGCCGCACGTCGACGGCAATTGGGCTGGAACCATCCCGCGACGATCGACACACGTCGCGACCATGCGCTGTTGCTCTTCAAGTCCGGGCGATTCGCGCCCGCGCTCGCGGAGTACGAAGCCCTGCTCGCCGCCGCGCGTGAGCGCGCGCCCAACCAGATCGATGGCATCGAATTAGAGCTGGCCGGACGCTACGCTCAATACAACCGATGGGGCGACGCCGAAACCCTGATCCGCAGCGTCCTCGACCGCACTAGGAGTCGTCTGGGACCAAGCCATCCATACTATTTATGGCTAACGCTGACGCTGGGCGACAATCTCATGATGCGCGGACGGCGGAACGAAGCGGATGCGATTTTCCTATCGGTGCACGATGGCATGACGCGCGCGTCCGGCCCACGCCATCCGACAACGCTGGCCGCCATCCATTCCCTGGGTTTGATCCGGCTCGAGCGAGGAGAGCCCGCGTTGGCGCTGCCCATCCTGCATAAGGCAACCCAAGGCCGCATCGATGTCATGGGCCTCAAGCACCCGCACACGCACGACAGCATGAATCGGGTCGGCCAAGCTTTGATCGCTTTGCATCGACCACAGGAGGCTCGCATCCTGCTGCAACGCACACTTGAACTCGCGACCGAGGCCGGTCGCCGCAAATCGGCCTACGTCCTGTTGATCCTGGACAATCTCGCGCAGGCGCATATCGCTCTCGAAGACGTTGCGGGCGCGGAGCCGTATATGGAGGAGGCGCTATCCACCGCTGGCAAGACCCTGCCCCCGAACAACGTGCGTCGCGGCATGCTGGAGCGGACGATGGGCGAGCTGCGCGAACGGCAGGGTCGACCTATGCAGGCGCTCGCCCACTATTGCTACGCCCTGTCGATATTCACCGAAGGCTTCGGCGATCAGCATCCTTGGGTGATCGATGTGGACCGGCGCACACGGGCAGTTGCCCAGGAGCATGCTTCGGCATCGTCTCCCTCGCCCTGCGGATGATGTGGGTCCGATCGCGCGGCAAGATGTTCTGTCGACAACGCGACGTCAGCACTAAAGACGACTGTCCGCAGGTTCGCCCCATATCCTGCCCCACACCTCGCGCAGCCGTCCCACCGCATCCCACGGCCACTGCAGCTGCTGCGGCGGAATCTCGCGCCACGTGGGGCTGTTCCGCTTCGCGACCGCGAAATTGA
>JANLSB010000273.1:0-2931 GCA_031362125.1 Lysobacterales bacterium
TCGATGCCGACAGCGGCGCTGAACCGGGCATGCCCGTCCGCTGACTTTTCACCGGGAGACACAGCCCATGCAGTCCACGTTCCGTCTGATTCTCGTCGCTGTCCTGCCCGCTGCGCTTGCCGCCTGCAGCGTCGCGTCCCCTCCGCCTCGCGATGAACCGGTCGCACCGATGGGTCACATGGTCGGCGGCGACCGGGATGCGCACGACTGCATCGCGTCCGCCGGCTATCAGTGGTGCGAGCGCGCCAAGCGTTGCGCACGCTCCTGGGAATTGGCAAAAGAAGCCGGCTTCGACAATACACCGGAAGCATTCGCGCAGTATTGCGCTGCGGAAAACGACCCGCCATCGACAACGCCTCGCTGAGAACGGTCGTCTCCGTCATGTCCACTGCGGCTGATGATAGATCGATGATGATCGAGCGCCTCGATCGCATTCTGCCGCAGACACAGTGCGGGCAATGTGGTTACGCGGGCTGCCGACCGTACGCCGAAGCAATGGCGCACGGCGACGCTGGAGTGGATCACTGCCCGCCCGGCGGCGATGCTGGCGCGCGCGCGCTGGCGCATGTGCTGGGCATACCTGCTCAACCCTACGATCGCGCACGCGGCACGCACAAGATACCGCAGGTCGCGGTGGTGGTCGAAGCGGATTGCATCGGTTGCACCAAATGCATCCAGGCCTGCCCGGTCGACGCCATCATCGGCGGGTCCAAGCATATGCACGTGGTGATCGAACCGCTGTGCACCGGCTGCGAGCTGTGCATTCCCGCCTGCCCGGTCGATTGCATCGTATTGTTACCCGCTGTTGGAGACACTGCATGACCTATCGCGCGCTCGACGCCGGCGCCATCATTCTCACCTGCGCGCGGCTGAACACGCGCATCGACGAGCGTTTCCATGGTTCGGGGCTCTCGAAGGTCGCGCAGGAACTGCTGGCAGTCGCGCGCGATACCACCGAGATGATCGAACACATCCGCCGACCGCACTGGTGGATCCGCGTCGGGGTCGCGCTGGTTTTGCTGGCGATGCTGGCGATCGCAGTCGGCCTGGCAGCGTTTGCGAACGCGCCGTCGTCGCGGATGGAACTGTTCGCGCTATTGCAGATCATCGAGTCGGCGATCAACGACGTGATCTTTCTGGGTATTGCGATATTTTTCCTGACCACATTTGAAACCCGACTCAAACGCCGCAATGCCTTGCGCGCACTGCACCAGCTACGCAGCCTCGCGCATGTGATCGACATGCATCAGTTGACCAAAGACCCGGAACAGTTGCTGTCGCCGGAGATGGCCACCGCATCGTCGCCGCAACGCAATCTCAGCCGCTTCGAACTGTCTCGCTATCTCGACTACTGCACCGAGATGCTGGCGATCATCAGTAAGCTCGCGGCTCTGTACGTTCAGGACATCGACGACTCGCAGGTATTGGGCGCGGTCAACGACATCCAGGGCCTGACCACGGGGCTGTCGGCCAACATCTGGCAGAAGATCGTGCTGATCGACAGTCTCACAGGCCGCGTCTGAGCATGCACGACTCGCATGGTGCGCGTGTCGCGCACGGTGCGATGGCGAAACGTGGCGCACAACCGGTGCGCCGAAGGCAGCACGCTATGGAACTGTTTCCTTACTCGCACAGGCCGAGCACACGCGCTCGATCTTGTAACCCCTGGTGCGCAGCTTTTCGACCACACCGTCGTTGCCGAGCAAGTGCAGCGCGCCGACGACGATCAACGTATCGATCTGCGTTTCGTCATCGAGCATATGCTGCAGTTTCGGCACCCAGGCATCGTTGCGGTCGACATTGATCCGGCGATACAGCTTCGGATAATCCCGGCGCATATCGCCCGCCATGCCATCCCAGAGCACCTTCTGATCGCCGCGACGCCAGGCGGCATGGAGTTTTTCGATTTCGGATTCAGCGTCGACAGCTTCGGTCAGCGATTCTTCGAGGAATTGCAGTTGCTCAGCTTTGCCCATGCCATCGAACACGGCGATCTGTTCGCTGCCCTTCTCCAGACCGGTCGCGGGCTTGGACGCCTGGTTCGCACGGCCCATGAAATGCATATCGAGGCCGAGCTCCGGATCGAGCCCCATCTTGTTCATTTCGATGATGGAAATCGTCAAACCGACGAACCACGGCTCGAACATCTGCAGCGCCTGCGGCGGCATGCCCGTCGTCTGCAGCGCTTTTTCGTTGCGAGCGATCCAAGCCTCGAGTTTTGCGACAGTGGCTGCAGACAATTCGCTGTTCAGCGACGTGCCATCGGAGCGCAACGCCGCCTGACCCATGGCCATACCGAGCTGCGGCGACATCATTTCCTGCGGCGACAGTTCGAACACCAACGCTTCGGCATCGACGAATGCATCCTCGACCTCCTGCGACAACGGGTAGTCGGCCGGCTTGAGCATGTGGAACGAGCCGAGCAGATACAGATCGTTGTCGGCATCCGAGATTTTCCACATCAAGGGCACAGGTGGTGTGGCGACGACGGCCGCACGCTGCGGACTGGCAGCATCGACTGGGAAAGATCCAGCGAGCGCAGCGATCATGGTGATCAGGAGAGGCTTGAAAGACATGTCGTTACCGGTTGATAAAGGCGATGGTGCCGGATCAGTGCTTAACGCCGTAACGCTTTTCGCCAGCGGTGATCGCCAGATCCAACCTGTTCTGATTCGGCGGCAACGGACAGGTGGCGAATGGCGTGAATGCGCACGGCGGGTTGTAGGCACGATTGAAGTCGATCACGACCTTGCCTTTCGCATCCGGGCGCGGCACGTCCAGGTACCGGCCCGCGCCATAGGTTTCGTGACCGCTGGTGCGATCGGCGATGATCAGCGACAACGTCGATTCGCCCTGATCCAAGGCCTCGATGCGGTGGGGCTTGCCCTCACGCTCGAATTCCAGTGCGCCCGGGTTCGGCGTGTTGTCGGT
>JANLSB010000277.1:0-7068 GCA_031362125.1 Lysobacterales bacterium
TTCGTATCGTGCTGGCAGCATGGTCGAAACGTTCGATCATCCAGGTCGGTGACGTGTGGCCGAATACGCCTGTGGTGTGCATTTTCGTTGGACTGCTCTCCGGTGGGGTTTGGGGCGCAGCAGCGACCCTGCTGTTCCCCCTTGGTCACAGCGAAATGTATTTCGTCACCTCGTTCCTGCTGATCGGCATGCCCGCAGGCGCGATCAGCAGTTTCGGCGCGTGGTGGCCTGCCTACGCCGCGTATGTGCTGGCCAGCGTCGGTCCGTTCGCGCTCTATTTCCTGATCGGCGGACACGCCGAATTCCTGATCGCGGGTCTTGCCGCGTGTCTGTTCGGTGCTTTCCTGCTGCGCGAGGCTTTCGTCATCGGGCGCACGATCCAGCACAATATCGCCCAGCGCATCGCCCTGTTCGCGATGACCGAATCACTGGGCCATGCGCTGGATCGCGCCGATGCCGCCAATCGCGCCAAATCCACGTTTCTGGCCAATATGAGCCATGAGTTGCGCACACCGTTGAACGCGATCATCGGCATGAGCCAACTGCTCGCAGAATCGCCGGATCTGCCGCAGCATCGACAGCTTCCCGGCACCATCCATCGTGCCGGGCAGTCGTTGCTCGCGCTGATCAGCGATGTGTTGGATCTGTCGCAGATCGAGGCCGGAAAGATCACGCTGCAGTTCGCGCATTTCGCGCCCCGACAACTGGTCGCGGAGGTGATCGATATGTTCGGTCCGGAAGCGGCATCGAAATCGTTGCGGTTCGACGTCGTCTGCGCAATGTCGGTGCCGGAACATTTCATCGGCGATCAAGCGCGTCTGCGGCAGATTCTGGTGAATCTGGTCAGCAATGCGATCAAATTCACGGCCGCCGGCAGTGTGCGAATCGAGGTCGATTTCGAAACCGATGCCGCCATCGGGCGTGCGCTTGTCATCGATGTGACCGATACCGGCCCCGGTATCCAGAAAAGCGACCATATCCGCATTTTCTCCGCCTTCCAGCAGGGCGACGACTCCATGAGCCGCGCGCACCCCGGCACCGGTCTTGGCTTGAATATTTCCCGCGATCTGATCGCGCTGATGGGCGGCCGCATCGAGCTGCGCAGCACGCCCGGCGCCGGCAGCCGTTTCCGTATCCATGTGCCGGAATCGCTCGCCGCTGTAGGTGTGCCTGCAGAGCCGATGCGTGACATTGCCGAGCAGCAGTCTGCCGTCGCAGATGGTGTGCTGGCGTCACTCGCCGGTCTGCGGATCTTGGTGGTGGAGGACAACGCATTGAATGCGTCGCTGGTGAAATTGATGCTGGAACGCGACGGTTGCCTGATCGAATGCGCCGACAGCGGCGCGCAGGCAATCGAAATGATGCAGGCTGAATCGTGGCAGATCGCGCTGATGGACTGCCAGATGCCTGGCATGGATGGGTATGCGACCACGCGCCGCTGGCGCGAGATCGAAACCGCCGAAGAGCGCCCCCGGCTTCCGATTCTCGCCCTGACCGCACATGCCATGGCTGACGACCGGCAACGCTGCCTCGATGCTGGCATGGACGACTATCTGACCAAACCGGTCAAGCTGGAGTCGTTGCGCGCGGCATTGTCGCGATTGGTGGGCATCGGTCCGGGCCATGTCGAGCGCGCGCTGCCATGACGCGGCTGCTGATCGCGGGGGCGACTGGTCTGGTCGGACGTCATGCGCTGATGCAGGCGCTTGCCGATACCCGGGTTGCGCACGTGGTCGCGCCTACGCGCCGTGCCTTGCTGCCGCACCCCAAACTCGAAAATCCCCTGGTCGATTTCGATGCGCTGCCCGGGCATGCCGAGTGGTGGCGGGTCGACGCGGTGGTTTGCGCGCTTGGTACTACCATCCGCCAGGCGGGTTCTCAGGCCGCATTCCGACGCGTCGATGTCGACTATGTATTGGCGGTCGCAGCGCATGCGCGCAACGCAGGCGCGCGCAGTTTCGCGCTGAATTCATCCCTGGGCGCCGCCACGTCCGCGCGCAGCTTCTATCTGCGCTGCAAAGGCGAAGCGGAGCGGGGAGTCGAAGCGCTCGGCTATCCGTCGCTGACGCTGGTGCGCCCGTCGATCATCGGTGGCGAACGCGAAGAGCGCCGGCCGATGGAACACCTCAGCATGCGCGTACTGCAAACGGTCGCCCCGCTGGTACCGAAACGATTCCGCGTGGTGCAGGCGGCGCATATTGCGAGCTGTCTTCTCGATGCAGCCATTGCCGGAGAAACCGGCGTGCATACGGTGGAATCCGAACGGATCTGATGGGCGTCGGCGCCGGACCATGCCCGTACGGATGTTTGTGCACCGTGGATAGACACTGCCGCGCAGGGTGCATGTGTTCGCGCTTTCGGCGGCGGATCCCTGCCGGCCTCCGATGCATCCCCCGCTGTTGCGAGTACGCTGGCAGCGCTTTTTTTCAGGTGTAAGAATATGATTTAAAAAGAATTTTCTGAAAAAATCGGCAACCCTCCCAAGTCGCGCCCATCCTCTGGAGCCAATGCCCCAACGCTTGAGCGCACAATAGTCGACCTTAGTCTGTTGTCCGGAAGTGCTGCATGTCGACCGAAACCCCGTCCCTGCGTTTTGCCGATCTCGGTCTGGCCGAGGGTGTGATGGCGGCAGTGAGCGAGGTCGGATACGAAACCCCGTCGCCGATCCAGGCCGCCACCATCCCCGCATTGATGGCCGGCCGCGACGTGCTCGGCCAAGCCCAGACCGGCACCGGCAAGACCGCTGCGTTCGCGCTGCCGCTGCTGTCGCGATTGGATCTGTCCAAGACCAAGCCGCAGGTGCTGGTACTGGCGCCGACACGCGAACTCGCGATCCAGGTCGCCGAAGCCTTCCAGCGCTACGCCAACAAACTGCCTGGTTTCCACGTACTGCCGATCTATGGCGGCCAGAGTTACTACCCGCAGTTGCAGGCGCTCAAGCGCGGCGTGCATGTCGTCGTCGGTACGCCGGGCCGGGTGATCGACCACCTCGATCGCGGCACCCTGGACCTTTCGGAACTGAAGGCGCTGGTGCTGGACGAGGCCGACGAAATGCTGCGCATGGGTTTCATCGACGATGTCGAGACGGTGCTGAAGAAAGTGCCGGAAACCCGTCAGGTCGCATTGTTCTCGGCGACCATGCCCAGTCAGATCCGCCGTATCGCCCAGACCTATCTGCGCGACCCGGCCGAAGTCACCATCGCCTCGAAGACCACCACCGCGACCAACATCCGCCAGCGATTCTGGTTCGTCAGCGGGATGCACAAGCTCGACGCGCTGACCCGCATCCTCGAGGCCGAACCCTACGACGCAATGCTCGTGTTCGCGCGCACCAAGTTGGGTACCGATGAACTCGCCGAGAAGCTGCAGGCGCGCGGCCTCGCCGCCGCCGCCATCAATGGCGACGTGCAGCAGGCGCAGCGCGAGAAGACCATCCAGAACCTCAAGGACGGCAAGATCGACATCCTCGTCGCCACCGATGTGGCCGCGCGCGGTCTCGACGTGGAGCGCATCAGTCATGTGCTGAACTACGACATTCCCTACGACACCGAAAGCTACGTTCACCGCATCGGCCGCACCGGCCGCGCCGGGCGAAGCGGCGATGCGATCCTGTTCGTCAGTCCGCGCGAAAAGAGCATGCTGCGCGCGATCGAACGCGCCACCCGCCAGCCGATCGATGAGATGCAGCTGCCGACCGTGGAGAGCGTCAACGACGCCCGCGTGACCCGGTTCCTCGCCCGCATTACCGAGACCCTCGCGCAGGACCAGGGCAGCGGCGGCGATATCGGCCTGTACCGCGAGCTGGTCGAACGCTACGAACGCGAGCAGAACGTGCCGGCGATCGAGGTTGCCGCCGCGCTGGCGAAGCTGCTGCAGGGCGACACCCCGCTGCTGCTCGCCCCGGATCGAAAGCCGCAGCCGTTCGCGCAGCAGCGCGAATACGCCGAGCGCGCGCAGCGTGCTGATCGCGGCGGCGAGCGTGGAAGTGAACGTGGAAGTGAACGTGGCGCCGAGCGCAACGAGCGTCCGCAGCGCGAACCGCGCGAAGGGCAGGGCTTTTCCGAGCGCACGACCCGCGAACGCCCGGCCAGAGAGTTCGCGCCGAAGAAAGACTTCGCGCCGCGCTCAGCGCCTGAGCCGGGCATGGAGACCTATCGCATCGAGGTCGGCCACATGCACGGTGTGAAGCCGGGCAACATCGTCGGAGCGATCGCCAACGAAGCCGAGCTCGACAGCAAATACATCGGCCGCATCGACATCCACGACGATCATTCCATTCTCGATCTGCCCGAGGGCATGCCCAAGCCGCTGCTGATGCATCTGAAGAAAGTGCGCGTATCCGGTCAGCCGCTGCGTCTGCAGCGCCTCGACGAAGTGGGCGCGGGCGGCCCCGGCGCAGCGGCAAAGGAAAGCGGCGACTACGCACCCAAGCCACGCAGTTTCAGACCCCATGGGGACACGCCGCATTCGCCCCGGCCGCATTTCGCCAAACCGCATGGCGGCAAGCCCCCGGCGAAACCGCACCGCAAGGGGCCGCCGAAGACGTAGACGGCACCATCGCTCAGCGGCGATGGGCCTCGGTATCGTCGTTGCCGGGCTTGGCCTTCGTGGCCGACGGATCGGCGCGCATGAGTTTCGGGTCCACCGGCACGCGCCCACTGCGCAAGCCGACCTCACGTTCGGACGGCATCGCCGACCGCTCGGCACCCGCAGGCACCGGCTGCGCCGAACGCTTCTGCTGCGCGGCGGCGCGCATGGCCATCGCGGTGGCGGTGCATGGATTCGGGCTGTTGTAGAACAGCGACGATTGCAGCGCGTCGGCAAGTTGCAGCGAATAATCGGTGCTGAACAGCGCGCTGGGCTGCGGTGCCGCGAGGGTGCAGCCATCGCCGCCGCTGGCCATCAGCCCGAAGGCCTGACTGCCGGGCAGATTGCGGAACCAGGTCATGTCCTGCGCATTGCTGCAGCTCGCCTGTGGTATCAGCCGGGCGCCGCGGAATGCGCGTAGCGGCGTGGCGCCCGGCGAAACCTGACCGGTCGAATGGCAGCTGAGACAGGACGACAGCGAATTGTCGACCGGGCCGTTGAGCCGGCCATGACGACCGAGGTGGCCCTGGAAGGCGACCGGCAAGCCGGGGGAGATCCAGCTTTCGTCGAGCGTACCGACGCCGCTCGCGGTCACGTCCGGGTCGTTGCCCCACTGCAGACCGACCGGCGCCAGCCGCCGCCATGCCACAGGCTCGGTTGCGGCCAGCGTTTCGTCGTAGACGAAGGTCGCGAACACCCAGCCGGTCTGGGTCGCGCGTGGATCTTTCACCGCCACATCGATCTGGATCAGACGCACGTTCTTCAGCGCCGCCGTCGGCACCTGCACATCCTGTACCTGCCACTGCGGCGCGCCGTCGAGGGGGTATTGCGCGGCGATGATCTTGGCTGGGTCGTACTCGGCGAACAGCAGTTTGAACACCAGCGCGCCGTCGATGAACTGCGCCTGCGCCGGGTCGGACAGCGCCGGGTTCGGGTCGCCGAACACGCGGCCGATGGTGTAACCGCCGATGTCGTTGTAGTAGCCGATCGCGAATGATTCCAGCGTAGTAGCCGGCGTATTACCCTGCACGATCCAGCTGTGATCGTTGGCATTGAGCGGACGTTCCTTGGTCAACCCATGGTATGGCTCACGGCGGCTGTTGGGGTCGGCGGTCATCATCGGCACGTGATACCAACGGTGCTCGCGGTTGCGCTGGGCGACGAAATCGACATCGATCATTCCCGCAAGTACATAGTCCCTCAGCGCGTTCAGATACGCGCCGCGTTGTGCAGGCACCCGGAAATCGTGCGCGCTCCATGGCCCGTTGGCCGGCGCGAACGGGTCCCAGCGCACCACTTCGGTGCGGCCCCCGACCTGGCCGAATACCGGCACACCGAGTGGATAACCCTGTGCGAGCTGGAACGCAGTGGTACCGGCGGGCGGTGGGTTGGACGAGATCCAGTCCGGAAACCAGCCCGAGCATTGCGCGACATAGCCACTGCCCGGTTGCCCGAATTGGCCGGTCGACGGCGTCGCATCGATGCTTGCAGGGTCCCGGCGACAGCCGGCGAGGATCGCGAGGGCGCAACACAGGGCGATGAGCGAGCGATTGGGCGAGCGGTGCATGGTCGTTCCTTCGAAGAGATTCGATATGGACAACGCGCTGGTTGCGCGTCAGCGGTCAGCACTGCCGACGGACGGCATGCAAAAAAACGACCGGGCGCACGGATCGCAGCCCTGTCATCCACCATACGTCGGCGCACGCATTGCGGTCGCGGGCCCAGGCGCCCACAATCCACCGACTACCCGGAGTGCACCGCGTGACCGATCCCGCGACGGCAGTGTCTGCTGCCAAACCTCAAGCTTCACAACTACGCCAGCGTTGCGCGCAGTTCGCCGAACCCATCGCCGGCCGCGCAGTCTGGCAACTGGTCAACACCTTGATGCCCTTCGCTGCGCTGTGGGGCCTGATGGTCTGGAGCGTGGTCGACGGCTGGAACTACCTGTGGACCCTGCTGATCGCGTTGCCGACCGCCGGCCTTTACGTGCGCACGTTCATCATCCAGCACGACTGCGGCCACGGTTCCTTCTTCGCCAGCCAGCGCGTCAACGACATGGTGGGTCGCTGCCTTGGCGTGATCACGCTGTTCCCCTATGGGTACTGGAAGAAGACCCATGCTATCCATCACGGCACCTCTGGCAATCTCGATCGCCGCGAAGTGGGCGACATCGAGACCCTGACTGTCGCCGAATACCGCCAGCGTTCGCGGTTTGGCCGCTTCTGCTACCGCTTCTACCGCAGCACACCTGTTCTGCTGGGCATCGGTCCGATGTACCAGTTCGTGATCAAGCACCGCTTCCCGTTCGACATGCCGTTCTCGTGGAAGAAGGAATGGTTGAGCGTGCTGCTCAACAACCTGATGCTGGCGATCGTCTTCGTGGCGATGTGGTGGACGGTTGGTTGGCACATCGCCCTGCTCGTGCACCTGCCTGTCGTGCTGATCGCCGGCGCCGCCGGCGTCTGGCTGTTCTATGTGCAG
>JANLSB010000278.1:0-3984 GCA_031362125.1 Lysobacterales bacterium
CGATACCGCTGCTGGATGTCGTGGGACTGGTCCATCCAGAACAGGCCTGCGACGAAGCGCAGACGTTGGTCCTGCGGCGACGCGATGCGGAGTTCATGGCTTGTCTTCTTGTAACCATCCTTCGCCTGGATGTACTGCGCCGGGTTCACAAGATCGCCGTTGTCGTCGTAGAAATAGGCGCCGTAGCCGAGCAGCGTGTCGTACCAGAAGCCGTAGTCACTGTAGTCCGAATCGGTGTCGACATCGCGCTTGAGGTGGGCGAAGGCGTAGGTCAGATCGAAATTGCCGATCTTGCCCTGCACGGTCAGCGCGGCCTGCGCCCAGCGGTCTTCGCCGGATTCCGGATAGGCGTGACTGATCTGGCGCTCACCGATGGTCGTGTCGTAGGCGAAGTTGCCGTTGACCTTCTGACGCTGGCCCATGATCGTTGGCGAGATGGTCCAGTTCTCGTTGAGGTCGATCTTCAACGCGAGACGCGCGCCGGCGGTGTCGACATCGTTGTAATTGTCCTCGACGCGGTCGGCGTTGTTCTGGGTGATGCCGGAGGTCGGGAATGTCCGCTCGCCGAACACATTGTCGATGTAACCGGCATCTTTTTTCTGCCAGCCGACCAGGCGGATCGCGGCACGATCGCCCATCGGCACATTGACGAAGCCTTCAGCGACATGGCCGATGCCGCCTCCGTCGACGGAGTTCACTTCGACGCCGTAACCGGCTGAAAATCCAGCACTATCCGGCTTGCGAGTGATCAGACGCAGGGTGCCGGCCTCGGAGCTGGCGCCGTAGAGCGTGCCCTGGGGACCTGCCAGCGCTTCGACGCGCTCCAGATCGTAGACGTGCAGATCGAGCGCGCCCTGGATGGTGGTGATCGGCTGTTCGTCGAGATAGATGCCGACGCTCGGCAACGGACCGGAGTGATTGCCGTCGCCGCCGCTGGCGACGCCGCGCATGTAGACCTGACCAAAGCCTGGGCCGGCTGGCGAAATCGAAACGCTTGGCAGCAGCTTGGCGTAGTCCTCGAAGTCGTTGATCTGCAGCTCATCGAGCTGCTGCGCGCTGATCACGTTCAGACTGATCGGCACGTCCTGCAGATTCTCGGTGCGCTTCGGCGCGGTGACGGTAATGGTCTCCAACGAAGGCGCGCTTTCTTCAGTCTGCTGGGCGATCGCCGCACCAGCGAACGCCATGCTGCCGAAAGCGATGTAGATCGCGGCGGTCAGCGGCATCCTCGCCAGCTCGACCGTTCGATGCGTTGTGGAACTTCGCGTGTTTGATTGGCCTTTCGGACGCATTTCTCTCTCTCCCGGGTTGTGGAACATCAGAACGAACGATTGGAATCGGCGGCTCGAAGCGCGCAGTGCTGTCTGGGGCGGAAGTTCAGGCGCCTGCTTCGAATGAGGGTACGGCGGGATACGCATCCAGTACCGGCCCGAGCGCAGCCTCAAGCGGGTCGAGCCACGGTGCGTAATGCCGCCACTGGTCGATGCCATCGCGATTGATCGGACGCCGCACCTGCTCTGAACTCGCGGTACGCACCGGACGGTCGTTCTCGAAGAAGCGCAGGCAGCCGTCCTCGAACGGTAGTCCGCAGTAGTCGAGCAGCCGCCGCACTTCGGCCTCGGTGTCGTCGACCATGCGCTCGTAGATCACGCGATGCACACGGCCGGGCAGGACCGCATCGAAATGCGCCATCAGCTCGACGTAGTCGCGGTAGTAGCGGCCGATGTCGTCCAGGCTGTAGCTGAAATTCTGGCCGCGCGCGAAATGCTGCTTGAAGCCCGAGAAACAGCAGGCCAGCGGGTGCCGGCGGGCGTCGATGATCTTCGCGTCCGGCAGCATCAGCTGGATCAGGCCCAGATGCAGGAAGTTGTTCGGCATCTTGTCGATGAACCGGGGCGCATCGGTCTTGCGTTGAATGCGGGTGCGCTCCAGATACTGGCCGCCGAGTTCGGCGAAGGTCTCCGCCGGCAATCCGGCGAGCACTTCGTGATAGCTCATGGAGCTCTCGGCGCCGCGTCGCAGCGCACGGGTCATCGCGATGATCTCCGGCAGCTCCATCGTGCCTTCGACTGCGGAATGGCTGGACAGGATCTGTTCGAGCAGGGTCGAACCCGAACGCGGCAGACCGACGATGAAGATCGGATCGGCTGCCGGATCTCCGCAACCGGCGCGTTCGGCGAAAAACTCGCGGGTGTAGACGGCTTTGGCGCGCGCAACGCGGGCGCTGGTCTCTCCGGCGCGATAGGGCATGGTCTTCAGGCGCAGCGCATTGCCGGCGGCATAGTGCGCGAACGAATCGGCGTAATCGGCGCGATCTTCCAGCGCTTTGCCGAGCGCGAAATCGAAATGGAAACGATGCTCGACGGCAAGGTCGGCCCGCGCAAGCTGGGCGCGCATCGCCGTGATCTCATCGTCGCCGAAACGGAAGGTCTTGAGGTTGGCGAGGCTCCAGTACGCTTCGCCGAAGCCCGGGTCGAGCGCGATACTGCGACGGTAGGCGGCAATGGCTTCGTCCTGGCGCCCAGCGGTTTTCAGCGCGTGCCCATGGCTCATCCACACCCGCGGATTGTTCGGGTATTCGTTCAGGATCGCTTCGTACAGCGCGATGCCGGCATCGTAATCGCCGAGACGGCAGAGAATCGCCGCTTTGAGCATGCGGCAGCCGGGATTGCGCGCATCGTCCGCAAGCAGGATGCCGAGCTGCGCCAGCGCCGGTTCCGACTGCTGGTCGCGATGGAGCACCAGCGCGTAGTGCTGGCGCGCCTCGCGAAACCCAGGGGCAAGTTCGAGACAGCGCTCAAGCAGATTGAGGGCTTCCTCGGTGCGCCCGACGCGTACCGCCAGCTCGGCAAGCATCCGGATCGCGGCGACATCCGTCGGGTGTCGCTTCAACCACGCGCGCAGCAGCGCTTCGGCGTCGGGAAGACGGTTGTCCGCCAGCGCCTCAGCGGCCTGCAGCAGATGCGGATCGCGCGCGGAGTGACGGACGTAGGCGAGGTATGCGGCATCGGCACCGTCGGCGTCACCGATGCCGCGCAGATGATCGGCCAGCGCCAGCCAGGCCTGTGGAAGATCGGGTTTGAGTGCGACCGCACGATGGAGCGCTGCGAGCGCTTCGTCGCCACGGCCATTGCGGCCCAGCGCAAGGGCAAGTTCGTAATGCACCAGCGCGGCGCGCGGCTGGCCAAGCGCCAGCGGTTGCAGGATCGCCAGCGCTGCATCGACATGGCCACGAAGCCGGTGCGAGGTCGCCAGCACCAGCAGCGCCGCCGGATGCCCTTCGACCACCCGCAGGATTTCGGCTGCCTGTTGGCCGGCCAGCGCAGGATCGCTGCCGAGGAGGCGCGACGCATGGTTTAGAGCGGTATCGAGGCTGGCGGTGGCTTCGGACAAAAGGAGTCTGCTTCTGGCTTCCGGACGAATAGAGAGAGGGCCCGCCCTTCCCCGACGCGGCCCGACCGACAATCTACGCTGGCAGCGTTCGCGGCGTCCAGCGTGGCCCGGCTGGCACACAGTGGCTGCGATAGGATGTCGGCATGGCAGAGCACCGCGACGACAACGCCCCGATCCGGCCTTACGACAAACCCGCCGGCGGCTGGGACGCGCTGAAATCCTCCTGGCAGGCGCTGCGCCAACAGGACGCGGTGCTGCGTGGCCCAAGCACCCTGCTGCGCACCAACCAGCCCACCGGCTTCGACTGCCCCGGCTGTGCATGGCCCGACCGCAACCCGCATTCCACATTCGAGTTCTGCGAAAACGGGGTCAAGGCAGTCGCCAACGAAGCGACCTCGAAGCGAGTCACAGCCGCGTTCTTCGCCGAGCACAGCGTCGCGTGGCTCGCAGAACAGACCGACGAATTCCTCGAAGCCCAGGGCCGGCTGACCGAGCCCATGGTCTACGACCCCACCAGCGACCACTACGTGCCGATCGGCTGGGACGCAGCGTTCGCACGGGTCGCGGGGGCGTTCAACGCCCTCGCATCGC
>JANLSB010000348.1:0-10545 GCA_031362125.1 Lysobacterales bacterium
CGCAGACTCGCGCGGTTGCCGGCCAGCACAGTCGCCTCCAGCGCATGCGCCGGCAGCGTGCCCAGCGCATGCGGCTGGCCGCCCGCGCCCGGATTGCCGAAACTTCCCGACAGCGCGGTGAACCCGATCGCCGCGACGCGATCACCGAAGGCCGCGCGCAGATGGCCGCCCATCGGTTTCATGTCGGTGGCCAGCCCAGTCAACGTTTTCGCTGCATGCACGGTGGCGCACCAGACGATGAGCTTCGTGCCTTCCGGCCAGCGTCCGCGGTGCCAGAGGATGTTTTCGTACATACCCAGATCGCGCAGATTGCCGTCGCCATCCAGCGCCATGTCCAGATAGCGCGAATACGCAGCCGCCATGGCCGCGATCTCGGAGGCGGGATCGATACCCTTCCCGGCGATGACCGCGCGGATGTCGTCGCTGCAGGCACGCAGACGCTGACGGGCTGCCTCGTCGAACGGATGCGCATCGTCGTAACCCCAGCCGTTGTGCATACCGATCTCGGCCGTGCATGCATCGCGGCGCGCATCTTCGAGCGGAGCCGTCAATACGGCGGCGAGACGCTGCTTCGAGTATTCGCCCATGACGCCGCCGACTTGCGGATCGATGCCGCCCAATCTGATCCGGCCAGCCATCATGTCGCTATACAGAAACTCGATCAGCGGCTTCGACTCTTCCGCACGCGACCACAATGCGCCGATGGCATTGGCAAGCTGCTGCGGACTGGCCGTACGAGCGGCAACACGATGTTCGAGATCGATGAAGTCGTACATCTGGCTTTCGAACAGCACTGCGCCGAAGCCGCAGCGGGACACGAGCCGCTTCACGATTTCGGTCTTGACCTCGAACGTGTGCCCACCGCCGTGATTCGCATCTTCGCCCAGCAGCACGATCGATTTTCGGCAGACATCGCGCACGAGGCGATCGAGCTCGGCGCTTTCGCGCTTTTCGAAGATCGTCTTGTCGAAGATCGCCTTGTCGAAGATAGTGTCGCCGGGCGCGGCCGCGCGGCTGGCATTCGGCATGCAGAACACCATGATCAACAGCGTCGCGATCAACAGCGCTGCGCGCACCATCGCGATCATCTTGCCATCGCCCGCAGCGCCGCCAGCGGAAACCGCAGCCAGATCATCGCGTAGACGCAGAGCCGGACGAACATGCCGCGTCGCGGCGCTTCGAATTTGCGGAAGTAGCGCGCGAGCCCGCGGTGCTTGTGCCATTCGACGAATACCGGCCGCGAGCGGCTGGAGACGCCGCGCACGTGGACCACGCGGACATCGTTGGCGACAGCGACGAAGGCGCCGGCTTCGCGCGCGCGACGGCACAGGTCGAGATCTTCCGCATGCAGGCGATAGCCTTGATCGAAGCCCTCGATGCGTTCGATCAGCGTGCGCGGCACAAACATCAGCGCGCCGGAGATCGCCGGCACCGCCTGCAGCGTTTGCCTATCGTCGACGGGAATATCGAGCCTGCGCGCGGCCGCGCTGCGCAGCATCGCCGCGAAATCGGGATCGCAACGGCGCGCCGCGCCGTCGCGCACGCCGGCCTCATCGATCAGATCGGCGCCGAGCAGCGCCTCGCGCGCACATGCCAGCGCATGCGCGCGCAGTCGCACGAGCGTGTCGACCTCGACCATGCAGTCCGGATTGACGAACGCCAACCAGACCGAATCGCTGTCGTCGGCGCCCTGATTGCAGGCAGTACCGAAGCCGGGATTGTCGGGGTTGGCGATGAAACGCACGCGTGGGTCCACAAGCGCATGGCGTTGCACGATCTCCAGCGTGCCGTCGGTGGAGGCGTTGTCGACCACGCGGATCTGGGCGACGCCGTCGGCCGCACACAGACGCTGCAGGCACAGCTCGATGCTTTCGGCGCTCTGGTAGGTGACCACAACGGCGGCGATGTCGGCGCTTGCGCTCATGGCGATGGCACCTGGTCACCCGCATCGTCGACGAACAAGTCCGGCTGCGTACACGGTTCACTGCTGTCAAACGCGCTGCTGGCGAATGCATGGCCCAGCGACGCACGCAGCGAGTGCAGCGGATCGCGCATCAGGAACTGTGCGAGCCGCGCATGCCAGGCCGGCCAGCGTACGCCGAGGGTTTCGACATCGTCGCCCAGGGACATGCCCTCGCCGCCGCGCGCGACGAACGCGGTTTCGCACAACACATTCCGCCAACCGAGTCCGGCCATGCGCAATGACAGATCGACCAGCGCAGCGTGCCACGAAGTGTAGCTGGCAGTATCGAGCCCGCCGGCCTTGCGACGCGCGCTGCCGCGCAAAAACACCGCGTGATTCACCGCGGCGGGCAACTCGGGATGATGCGGAGGCAGCGAAGCCGCGGCGCGCGCGAGCCGCACAGGTTCGTTGGGCACCGGCATCACTTCGCCGACGCGCGGCCAGGAGGCGGTTTCCCCGGCGTTGCACCACGGCGTGGCGGTGGCGACGGCGGGGTCGCGTGCGGCGCAGGCGACGAGTTGGGTGGCCCAGCCGGGAAACGGCACTGCGTCGCTAGCGAGTACCAGCACATCGGCATCGCCGCAGGCCTTGAGCATGTCGTCGAGGTGCGCTGCTTCACCGATGCTGCGCGGGCGACGGGTGTAATCGGCCTGCAGCGCAGTCCTCGCGAGCCAGCGCTCTACGATGGCGAGACCGCGCGGCCCAGCCTGGGCATCGTCCGCGAGCCATACGCGACTGCCCGGCGGCGTACCGGCATTGAGCGCGGCGAGGCAGGCGTCGAGGGCGTCGTCGTCAACGCCCACCGGCACCAGAACGACGGGCAGTTCGCTCACTGCCCGGGCATTCAGCGATGCGGCTGTGGCGGCACCGGCTTCAGCGTGGCCGGCGGCGGAAGCGGATCCATCGCACGGAAGCTCCGTGAGTACTCATCGGTGAAATCGCGCAACCCCTGCTGATCGCGCACGATGGTGGGGGTGATCAGGATGATGATTTCGCTGCGGCGCTTGTCGTCGGTCCGCGTGCCGAACAGCGAGCCGATCACCGGCAATCGACTCAGACCCGGCAACCCTGTCGAGCCTTTGTCGGAGCTCTCGGTGATGAGGCCCGCCAACAGCACGGTGTCGCCGCTTTGCGACACCGCACTGGTCTTCAGACGACTCGTGCTGATGGTGACATTGCCGTTGCGATCGGGCTCGCCTTTTGCCCCGCTGATCTCCTGGACAAGATCGATGAACACGGTACCGTCCTGGGTCACGCGGGGGCGCACTTTGAGAATCGTACCGGTGTCCAGGTATTGCACCTGACTGACGCTGTTGCTGCTGCCGATGATCGGATTGACCGATGTGGACACCACCGGAATCCGGTCGCCTACATTCAATGTGGCTTCCTGATTGTTGCGCACCAGCAGCGATGGGGTCTGCAGCAGCTTCACATCGCTGATCTCGTCGAGCGCCCTGATCACCGCCACAGCGTCGTTCTTGAGCAGCGTCCAGGCCAAGCCGGGACCATTCCGGCCACCGATGCTCGCACCCAGCGTGCTCCACTTGCTGGGCGTGCCCAGGCCGCGCGTATTCACGTCGGGAAAGCCGTTCGCGGGCGCCTCGTTTTCCAGGAACCAACTGACGCCGTATTCCAACTTGCCCTTGAGTTCGACCTGCGCGACCTGCGCTTCGATATGGACTTGCAATGGCAGTACATCGAGTTTCTCGACCACGTCGAGGATCGAACGCCAAGCGGGGGCGGTGGCGCGCACCAACAGAGTGTTGTTCTCTTCGATCGCCGACACCGCGACCTTGTCGCCGCCGACTTCGAGCACGACGCTGCCGCTGCCGCTGTTCTGCGACGGGCTGAGCGAAAGCGAACCGCTGCCCAGACCGCCGGAACCGCCGCCGGAGCTGCCTCCGAAATCGCCGCCGTCCTTGCCGCCGTCGGCGCCGCCGATCACGTTCACCTGACCGCCCGGGATCAGTGAATAGCCGCCGCCGTCGTTGCCGCCACCACCACCACGATTTCCGCCGCCGCCGAACACTTCGCTCAGGCGCGTCGCGATTTCCTTGGCGGCGATGTATTTGAGCTCGTACGAATACAGTTTGACGCCTTCGCCGGCACCATCGATCCGCTCGATCCACTCCTGGATGTCATCGAGGTAGTCGGCCTGCGAAGTGATGGCAAGAACCGCGTTGGCGCCTTCCAGCGGCATGAACCGGAACATGCCGGCGACCGGCGACTTGCTCGTCTCGCCGAATACCTTTTCCAGATCCTGCACCACCTTGTTGGCCTTGCTCGATTGCAGCGGGTATACGCCGACAGACATGCTGGACATCCAGTCGACGTCGAAGATCTCGATCGTGCGCAGATAGCTTTCGAGTTCCGCGCGGGTGCCGGCGATGGTCAGCAGATTGCGCCCCCCGTCGACGGTGACGATGGCGTTGGGGCGCGCGTAGGGCTTGAGCAGTTTCTCCATCTCGGTAGCCGAAATGTAACGCAGCGGCACCACCCGGGATTCGAAGCCGCGGGCGCTCTGCGGCGAACCGGTGCGCGGGGTGACAACGCCGGTCGCCAGCGCCTGGTCGGCCGGGACGATGCTGTAACGACCATCGCTGTAGATCATCCGCGCGTTGTTCCAGCCGAGAATCATCTCCAACACCGAAAGCGCCTGGGCAGAACTGACCGGCTTGGGCGTGGAATAGGTGACCGTACCCTGCACGTTCGGGGCGATGGTGTAGTTCTGACCGAGCAGATCGCCAAGGATCGCCTTGACCACCGCATGCAGCGATTCGCCCTCGAAATTGAAGCGGGCCTCGCCGCTGGTGGCGCCGATGTCCGGCAGCGGCGCACTGGCGGCGGCATTGTTGATGACCCGACCGTTGCCGCGGAGGATCCGCGGACGCGGACCGCCATCTCCCGCTTCGGCCTCGCTCTTCAGCGGTTCGCTGCGCACGGCATCGCCGGACTGCGACTCGCTGCCCATGGGCTTGCGCTTGATCTGCGGCGTTGTCGCAGTGGCACAGGCCACCAGCATCGTGCCGAGCAAGACGGCGAAAAAGACCTGGGCGGTGGATCGCAAATTCATCATCGAATTCTCAAGGGGATTGTCCCGCCGGTTGGGCGGGGTTCTGTGCTTCTTGGGCAGCCTGCTCCCGGAGCTGGGCGCGACGCGCCTCGATCCGTTTGCGGATGGCATCGAGTTGCACCTGGGTCGACACATTCGCGGCATCGCCGTCGGCACTGGCCACGGGCGGCGGTGGCGGGACCATCGATGACGGCGGTATCGGCTGCTCGCCGCCGGGCGGTTGCCCCGGCATGGTCTCGTTGATCACGCCGCCGGGCCCGGCGGCCAAGGACGGCGGTGCGATCGGTGGCGGCGCGGCGCCGCCGATACCGTTGAACACGCGCAGCTCGAGAATCTTGTCGCCCTCGGGCCCACGGAAAGTGGCACTGCGCGGCAGCAGCGAGGCCAGCGTCCACTGCGGCGCGGTCTCCACCGCGTCGCCGACTTTCACCCGCACCGGCTGGGCGCCATCGGCCGCAGGCTTGAGGATCGCCAACTGCACGCCGGAGGCGATCATCACGCTGGTCAGCTGATAGTCGAACGTGTTGACCTGCGCTTCCTCGCCGGTGCCATCGATGACGAACGGCTGCGGCTTGCGGTTCTCGGAGAACATCGGGCGGGTGGCGATTTCGGCGTACTGGGCCTGCGGACCGGGGCGGTCGGCGCGGGGAATCGTGGTGGACGGCAGCCGCTGCGGCGTCTGTTCGGTGTCGGACACACCGAGGCGTTCGCCCAAGCCCAGCAGCGCGAACACCCACAGGCAGGCCGCCCAGCCGGCGATACCGGCCAGCAGCCAGGTTTTGGGGCTGAGGCTATCGGCGCGCATTGCTGGCACCTCCTGCGGTCGGCGCGACATAGCCGTAGAGATCGAAACTCACGTCGAGGCCGCCGCTGGAGGGCGCCTGATCCGGGCTGAAATAGAACCGCTGCGCGGTGACGTTGAGGTTGTCCACGAACAGACGCGGCGAACCGCTTTCCAGCGAATGCAGCACCATCGCCAGCTCCGGGGTTCCGCAGCGCAGGCGCACCTGGACGACGGCGCGGGCGAAGCGTTCCTTGCGCGGCTCGGTGATCGGCGAACGGGTCTGGATCGCGCAGCTGCGGTTCTTGGGGCTGGCTTCCTGCACTGCGGTTTCGAGCCGTTGGATCAGCGAGGCGGTGGCCAGTTCGGTACTGGCCTCACGCATGAATCCGGGCACACGAGCCGCTTCCTCGCGCATGACCGCCAGGCGTTTGCGGATCTCGGGCGCCTGCGCCAGCGTGGCGCGGGCGCGGGCGTCGCGCTCCTGCAGGTCTTCGATCCGCGTCTGCAGATCGAGCATCGGCACCGTCCACCAACTGTGGAGCAGCAGGAAGTAGGCAGCAAGCAGCACCACCACAAGCAGCCCGAGCGCCAGCCAGCGCTCGCGATTGGGGATCGAGGTCATCCCGGGTGTGGTAGCGGTACTCATCGCTCGCGCTCCGGATTCGCGGCGCCGGGTCGTTCTGGTTTGGGCTTGCCGGACGACGCGATGGTCAATTCGGCGGCGAGCGTGAAACGGTCCTTGCCCTTGGCGGGATCGGGCAACAGCGCGCCGGTCAGATTCATCGAATGCCAGAGCTTGGAGGACTGCAGCCGTTCGATGAGACGCGGCGCCTCTGAGCTGAGGCCGATGATCAATACATTCTCGCCCTCGATCGACACTTTCTCGATAAAGGTGCTGTCCGGCAGGCGACGGGTCAGTTCATCCAGCACTTCGACTGTACTGGGACGGCCGCTGCGGGTCTGTTGCAGAAAACGCAGGCCTTCGACCAGGTCCACCAGTTGTTTCTTCTCGGCGGAGACCTTCTGCGCCTGCTGGCTGTGCGCTTTGGTTTCGACTTCGAAGGCATCGGCGGCGGCCTCCCGATTGGCGAGAATCTGCCACAGGCCAGCGCCGAACGCAGCCAGTGCAATGACGATCAAGCCGATGTTCCAGGCCCCGCGAGGGTCGCGGCGATGACGGCGCTGTGCGCCCGGCAGCAGATTGATGCCCAGCGGCAGGCCGTCGGCATCGGCCATATCCACCCCGGCGAGCGTCGCGCGCAACGGCGCGCCCAGGGCATCGAGTGCGTGCTCGAGGCTGGCGCGCGGCACCACGATCAGTTCGGCGTCGATCTGGCCGTCGCCGCGGCGTCCAATCAGGCGGGCGTCGTAATAGACCTCGTCGGCGGTAAACGGAGTCTGGCGGTCGATCTCGAAGCCGAGCACTTCGCGCAGCCGGTCTGCGGCGGCGGCGGGCAGCGACAGGCGGCGTCGCAAGCCACCACGACCGGACAGCAGGAGCCAGCGCGGGAGACTGTTGATCCGCGACACCAGCAGATGGTTCAGAGATTCTTCGCCGGCGGAGGCTGCATCCCAGGGCAGTTCCGCCAGCTCGCGGATCGAGGCTTCGCCTGGCTGCGCCGGCAGGGTCAAGGCCAACGACAAAGTGTCGCCCTCATGGCGCAACAGCAGGCGTTGCTGGGCCAGACCGAAGACCGCCCGCAGCCGCAGCGGCAGCCAGCTTCCCAGGGCGGTCAGCCACCAGGCCCAGAAGCCGCGCAGCCCGGGCCGCGCCCGGGAGAACCGGGCTTGCGGGGACTTCGACGCTGCCGCAGCGGGCAACGCATTGTTGGGAGTGGTGCTCAGATGCTGTCCTCGATCAATCGGACGACGCGCCGCCGCAGCGACGCGCCAACCATGGAAAATCTCACGAACCGGGGGTGGGCGGCCGTAGTACGGCACCCTCTTCCCAGCGCAGCGGCGTGTAGGCAGAGCCCGGCAGTCCGCTGTTGCCGGCGCGCACAACGGCACGCAGAACCGATACGCGCCCGTCACGCAAGCGCGCCCGGCTGTCGATACTATACGTGCCCGTGCCAGCACCGACGAGGGAACCGGTCTCGCCCGGCTGGCGCGGACGTCGCCGTTCGGCCAACACAGGTTCCGGATCGACCCCCAGTGCCCGCAGTACTTCGGCACTGGCGTATTGCTCCGTGGGACGACCCTGCCCACTGTAGACAGTCAGATGCGGCGCAAGTTTCTCGAAAAGTTCCGGAGTCATCCCGAGTATGAGCTGCAGCTCGGCGACCGTCTCGAACGGCGCATCCTTGGCGCCATAAGGCCGCTCCTCGGCGCTGTAATCGGAATCCTCGGCACCGCCTTCGATCTGGGTCAGCGTGTCGGGGTCGCGCCAGTCCATGATCGCGGCCGCGATCTTCCGCGCCGGTTCGCGCTCGACGCCCACCGCCTGAATCAGGGCGGACATCAGTTCGAGATCGGCAGCGTTGATATCGACCTTGCCGGATTCGTCGACGATAGTGATCACGATATCGGCTTCGCCGAATCGCCAGCGGTATTCTCGGCCGTCGGGCAACCATTGACGGCTCTGGTCCAGGTCCACTACCCGGGTCATCGCGTATTCCAGCCCGGCGCGCGCGGCCTGGTCCGCCAACACGCCGTGGCTCAACACCCGGCCCTGCATGTATTCGGTTCGCGCGATCAGCGCGAAGCCACCGACCACGGCGGTCAGCAGCGCGATGAGCCAGAGCACCAGCAGCAGCGCAGCGCCGCGCTGCGGACGGCGCTTGGCGCGATCAGCAAACGGGCTGACTGGCTCGCGGCCACCTGCGGCACAAGGATATGCCGCCCACGACCGGACACGCCGGTGTCCGGTCGGCGAAGATCCGCTCGGACATGCGCTGAGCAGATCTTTCCTGGATGCCGCCAGGAGGGCGGTCATTCGAGATATCTCATATGGGCACCGGCGAAAATCCGCCGAAACTCGCGGCCTGCGGCAGCGACACCACCAACGGCGGCCAACGCTCGCCACGGCCGTCGACGATCTCTATCTTCACCTGCAGCGGCATGCGGTCGCCCTGCTCCCAGCGGTCTTCCCAGTCGCCGATGCGGTTCTGTGCGTCCAGTGCGCGATAGCGGAACGTGACCTCGCGCAGACCGCCGGCGAGCAGTTCGGGCGGACGCGGATCGCGTTCAGCGTTGACCTCGTTCGCCAGCACCACCGCGAAATCGGCCTGCAGCCTCACGCCTTCGCCGTCGTCGACCACGCTGATGTCGTGCAGATGCGGGCCGCCGCGTCCCAGGTACGCCGGCAGATCGGCGACGAAACGGATGCGGTCGGGCTCGCCGACGAAACGCAGCGGCGTGCCGGTGCTTTCGTTCACGTCGAACGCGATCGGCAGGGCCGAAGCGATGCGCCTGCGCAGGAAACCTTCGACCGCGCGCATGCGCTCGTTGCGCTGCGCAAGCGCTTCTCCGCGCGTCGCCGCTGCCGACGCGGCGCGCAGCGTGGCAAAGCCCAAGGTCATCGCGGCCGCCAGCAGCACGGTGGCGATCAGGATCTCGATCAGGGTGAAGCCGGCCACCTGGCGTGCAGAGCGTTGCGACGGGCGACGAGCACGACGGATCACGGCACCACCCCGGCGGCGTTGATATCGGTCGGGGTGACCAGGCGCAGCGACTGCACGCGCAGCGTTTCGCGCGGTCCGCCCTTGCCCCAGCGCATGATCAACACCAGTTGCAGCAGCCGTGGCGCGCCGAGGATCTGCGGCTGGCCGGGCGGCGCGGCAGCATCGCGGAACGGGGTGACGTTCATTTCCCATCGATAGCGTCCGTCTTCCAGGCTGCCGTCGCGCTGACCCACCGCCAACGCTTCGCCGACGCCGGCCTGATCCAGCAGCGTCTGTGCATGCAGCGCGGCGCGACCGGAGTCGCCCGCTATCCGCACCTGCTTCGTAGCGTTGGTCAGCGAGCCGAGCAGCAGGGTCATGGCGAAGGCGAGCAGTGCGAAGGCGACCACGACTTCGATCAGGGTGTAACCCCGCTGCGCGCGCCGTGCTGTCGATGGCCGGACCGTGGATCCGCGACGCGCACCACTCATCGCTCGACCTCGCCCCTGTTCAGCGAGACTTCGCCGGTGAGCCAGGCGATATCGACGTTCATCGCCGCCTTTTTCACGCGCAGTTGGATCCGCCCGCCGGTGGAAGCGCCGTCCTCGAAAAACAGGATCACGCCTTCGCCTTCTCGCGCCTGTACCTGGCGCACACCGGTGAAGACGACGTTGACCGCCTTGGGAAACTCGCCGTGATGTTGCTTCGCACCCGTCCAACTTCGCTGCTCGGGCACGACGGTGAAGCGCTGCACGGTACCGGTGGCGATCGCCTGCGCGCGCGCATGGCGCAGTTCGGCGACGAGTTTCTTCGCATTGGAGCGGAGTGTCACACCATCCATGCCGCCGCTCATTGCCCCCATCAGTACGAGGGTGAGCGCGGCGATCAGCGTCACCACGATCAGGATTTCGATCAGGGTGAATCCGCGCGCTGCGGTCGCACGCAACCCGGCGCCGTTCGGCGATGCCGACGAGGCGTGGCGCCGGGCGCGGTGTCTGCTCATCGTGGCGTGGGCGCGAAGGCGGGCGACGGGAATGCCGTCGTGGCCGCTGTTACTGCTCGTACTTGATGTCGGCGTCGACGCTGCTGCCGCCGGGCTGTCCGTCCTTGCCGTAGCTGGCCA
>JANLSB010000404.1:0-4128 GCA_031362125.1 Lysobacterales bacterium
CCGACTTCGCCGCGTAGGTCAACGGCGCCATTGTCCTCGATGTCCTCAGAAGCGCACGGAGGCGGGTATTTGGCCCCAAAAAAGTCTGTGCCCGCAGCAAAGCCGGTCGCCGATGAATCGCCGGCAGCTTTTGGCAGGCGCAGCAGCAAGCCTTTCAGACGGGAACGAGATTACTAGCGATGACAGCAGGATGCGCATGGACCTTTGTTGTCGTTGCATCATGCTTCGACTGCTAGAGCTTCAGATCCAGCGCGATACCATGCCTGCGAGACGCCGGCATGGCATCGGTGACATCGCCGTTGATCGCCCGACGCACGTCTTCCGGCACGCGGTAGGACAGGATGGTCTGGGTGCGCGTCGGCAGCGGCTCGTCGATGGTGGCGGGCGCTTCCACGCGGGTCGCGTGTTCGCTCCAGCCCCACATGCCGGGAATCGAGGCGCGCCGGGTATCCTCCAGCGGATGCGCGGTGCCGAGTTCGGGCCGGGTGTTGCCGACCCGATGGATCACGCTGACGCGTTCGCGACCGTTGCGCAGGTTCAGCAGGATTTCCAGCAGCATCGTCCGTATCCGTTCTGGGCGTGGGCCGAGTATGCGAGCCGATCCCGACCCCGGCAAGCGACCCAGGCAAGCGGCCGCCGACAAACGATGAGGAGAGGGGATGGCCAGGGTGTATCAGACCGAAAACATGGGCGAGGCCCACGTGCGCGTTGCCATCGTTTCGGCGCGTGGCCAGGCCGATCTGCTGGTGCATCGGGTCGGTAGTTGGGGTCTGGCGAACGGCGAAGCGCTATGGTTCATCACCCGCGACAAGCAGGAAGCCTCGGTATGGATCCATCCCTGCAGCATCGGCATGGCCGAAGTGAACGTCTGCTTCGTCGACGGCTACGCCGAGGCCGGATGGGTCAGACCGCATCGCCTGCAGGGGCGGTTTTCCCGGTGAAGCGGCTTTGCAGGCGTGCCGGACAGACGCTGTGATGGTTCCGATCCATCAATCGCCGGTCATCGCGAGGGCCACCGCCTGCGCCACTTCGATACCGTCGATCGCGGCCGAATAGATGCCGCCGGCATAGCTGGCGCCTTCGCCGGCGGGATAAAGACCGCGGGTATTGATGCTTTGATAATCGGCGCCGCGGGTGATGCGGATCGGCGATGAGGTGCGCGTTTCCACGCCGGTCAGCACCGCGTCGTGCATCGCGAAGCCTCTGAGCTGGCGATCCAGCGCGGGAATGGCTTCGCGGATCGCGGCGATGGCGTAGTCGGGCAGGGCGGTGGACAGGTCGCCCGGACGCACGCCGGGTTTATAGGAAGGCAGCACTTCGCCGAAGGCTTTCGACGGTCGCCCGCGGACGAAATCGCCGACCAGTTGCCCCGGCGCCCAATAATCGCCGCCGCCGAGTACGAAGGCCTGACGTTCCCAATGGCGCTGAAAAGCCAGACCGGCGAGCGGGCCGCCGGGATAGTCGGCCGGGCTGATGCCGACCACCAGGCCGGCATTGGCGTTGCGCTCGTTGCGAGAATACTGGCTCATGCCGTTGGTCACCACCTGGCCGACTTCCGACGTGGCCGCGACCACGGTGCCGCCAGGGCACATGCAGAAGCTGTAGACGCCGCGACCATTCTTGGCATGGTGGACGAGGCGATAGTCGGCGGCGCCGAGCAGCGGATGCCCGGCGGACGGCCCGAAGCGCGCGCTGTCGACCAGCGACTGCGGGTGTTCGATGCGGAAGCCGATCGAAAAGGGTTTCGCTTCGATGTACACGCCGCGCGCGTGCAGCATGTCGAAGGTATCGCGCGCGCTGTGGCCGATCGCCAGCACCACGTGCTCGCAGGGGAGTACCTCGCCGTCGTTCAGCACCAGTCCGCGCATGCGGCCGTCTTCGATGCGCACGTCGTCGACCCGCGCACCGAAGCGGATTTCGCCGCCCAGGGCTTCGATGTCCGTACGCATCTTCTCGATCATGCTCACCAGGCGGAACGTGCCGATGTGCGGCTTGCTCACGTAGAGAATCTCTTCCGGCGCGCCGGCCAGCACGAATTCCTCCAGCACCTTGCGGCCGTAGTGGTGCGGGTCCTTGATCTGGCTCCACAGCTTGCCGTCCGAGAACGTGCCTGCGCCGCCTTCACCGAACTGCACGTTGGACTCGGGGTCGAGCACCGCCTGGCGCCACAGGCCGAAGGTGTCGCGGGTGCGCTCACGCACCGCTTTGCCGCGCTCCAGCACGATCGGCCGGAAACCCATCTGCGCCAGAATCAGCGCCGCGAACAGGCCGCAGGGGCCAAAGCCGATCACCACCGGCCGCGACTTCAGCGTCGCCGGTGCACTGGCGACGAAGCGATAGCGCATGTCCGGACTGGACGCGACGTGCGCGATGCCGCGCCCGGCGACACTGGCTTCGAGCGTATCGCGCAGTTCGACATCGACCGTGTAGATCAACAGGATCGCGCTGCGTTTGCGGGCGTCATAGCTGCGCTTGTGGACGGTGAAACCGACGATCTCGTCATCGCGGATGCCCAACCGCCGCACGATCGCTGCCCGCAGGTCCACTTCGGGGTGGTCCAGCGGCAGTTTGAGTTCGGTCAGGCGCAGCATGCGGCGATTCGGGGAGGACGAGACCGCAATGCTCGTTGAGGTCGGGGGTCGGGCGCAAGGCTGGAGAGGCTGGCGCAGCCTACAATGCGCGATCTGATGACGAACCGGATGCCGCAATGACGCCAGCTACGACCGCCCCTGCGTCGGCCGATGTGGTCGTCATCGGCGGCGGCGCGGCCGGTCTGATGTGCGCGATCGTCGCGGGCCAGCGCGGACGCCGTGTCCGCGTGATCGAGCACGCCAACCGCTGCGGCAAGAAAATCCTGATGTCGGGCGGCGGCCGCTGCAATTTCACCAACACCGGTACCACGCCCGCCAACTTCATTTCGGGCAATCCGCACTTCTGCAAGTCGGCGTTGGCGCGCTATACGCCGCAGCATTTCATCGACATGGTCGAGCGCCACGGCATCGCGTATCACGAGAAAGAACTCGGGCAATTGTTCTGCGACGAGTCGTCGAAACTGATCGTGAAGATGCTGCTCGACGAATGCGCCGAGGCCGGCGTACGCATCGATACCCAGTGCAGCGTCGAGCGCGTGGAGAAGATCGACGAGGGGTTTCGCGTGCATACCACGCAGGGCGAAGTGCACGCGCCGTCGCTGGTGGTCGCCACCGGCGGGCTGTCCATCCCCAGTATGGGCGCCAGCGGCTTCGGCTATGAACTGGCGCGCCAGTTCGGGCATACGGTGCTGCCCACCCGCGCAGGCCTGGTGCCGCTGACGCTCACCGGCAAACATCAGGAGCGCTTCGCCGATCTCAGCGGCGTCGCGCTCCCGGTCACGGTGCAGTGCAACGGTCGCACATTCAGCAATTTCATGCTGATCACCCATCGTGGTATCAGCGGCCCATCGATCCTGCAGATCTCGTCGTACTGGAATGTCGGCGATGCCTTGCATCTCGATCTGCTGCCGCAGGACGATGCGTTCGATGTGCTGAAAGAATTGCAGGCGAAACGGCCCGCCGCCGAACTGCGAAATGCACTGGGCGAGCTGTTTCCAAAGCGCTTCGCCGAGCGTCTGTGCGAAGTCTGGTTCGAAAGCCGCCCGATGCGGCAGTTCAACGATCCCCAACTGCGCGCGATGGCACAACAGCTTCAGCAGTTTCCGCTGACCGCCAGCGGCACCGAAGGCTACCGCACCGCTGAAGTCACCCTTGGCGGGGTCGATACCGACGCGCTGTCGTCGTCGACCATGCAATCCAAACACGTTCCGGGCCTGTATTTCGTCGGCGAGGTCGTCGATGTCACCGGCTGGCTGGGGGGCTACAACTTCCAGTGGGCATGGGCATCGGGGCATGCCGCAGGCTTGGCGGTGTAGGTCGGGCTCGAGCCCGCCAACCTGCAATCCGGAGGTTCTGCCAAGGTGGAGCCGGGCGAGAACCTTCGCTGACGCTCGTCCGATCCGGCGCGGTGGTTCTCGACTAAGGCGGGCTTGAGCCCGCCCTACGCGATCCCAACGCGATCGCCGGCCTTCTGCGCCTCAATCCCCCCAGGGCGATGACACTGAACGCAGCGCCGGCATAGAACGTGAACGATGCG
>JANLSB010000475.1:0-2028 GCA_031362125.1 Lysobacterales bacterium
ACGCTTGCCCGCCCCCACCACATTTTGAGCATTTGTAGCTGCTAGGGAAGTCGCGACCGACACCCAATAGGGTTGCCGTAATGGGGTCGCGACTTCCGTCGCTCCTACAAGAGCAGGGTTCGAGATTGACTCGCCACAGCACCACAAACCATTGACGCCCCGCCACCGGATCGTTTACATCTGTCCAATGCCATCACGCTTCGCTTCTGCTATCGACCACGCCACCCGCATCCGCTGCGGGCACGACGCATCGGCTGCGGATTTCGTCGCGATGATCATCACGATTTCCACTGGTACCGGTACCACCACCGGTGGTGCGGGCTGCGGCGGCGAAACGGTTTAACCCTTCCCTTTCCGCCCCGCGCCCGACCAGGGTTGCGGGGCCGAACTCCCGCAACGCTCAACGGCACGGGGCTCCCCTCTGGAGCTCCGCATGGATTCTCATCACATGGATTCGCACCATCACAACGCGGTTTCGGCCGACATCACAGACCGCAGAGCCATGCAAGACATAATGCCCACCGCCTATCGCGCCCACAAATTCGGCGGCAGCAGCGTCGCCGATGCCGAACGCTATCGCCACGTCGCCGCACTGCTGCAGGATTCCCCCGCTCCGCGCGTGGTCGTGGTCTCGGCCATGCAGGGCATCACCGATGCGCTGACCGCACTCGCGCATATGGCATCCGCAGGCGAGGACTGGCAGAACGACTGGTCGCGCGTGCGCGATCGTCATTTCGCCGAGGCGCACCGGCTCGACCCGCAGGCGACGCATGGGCTGATCGCATGGCTCGACACCGAATGTTCCGCACTCTCGGCCCAGCTCAGCCGGATCGCCGATGCGGGTCGATTGAGCGATCACGACTTCGCTGCGGTGCAGGGGCTGGGCGAAGTCTGGTCATCGCGCCTGCTGCAGGCCGCGCTCGGCGGCGAAGCCGCTGGCTGGACGCAGCTGGATGCGCGTGAAGTGCTGGTCGTTCATCCCGGCGAGCTGGGCGTCGCCATCGATTGGCCGCGCACGCGCGAACGTTTCGCCGCATGGCGGGCGCAGCATCCGCAGCGCGACGTGGTGGTCACCGGTTTCGTCGCCCGCGACAGCGAAGGCCGATGCGCAACGCTCGGCCGCAACGGCAGCGACTATTCCGGGTCGATCTTCGCGGTGCTGTTCGCGGCCGCAGATCTGACGATCTGGACCGATGTCGATGGGGTGCTCAGCGCCGACCCGCGGCTGGTGCCGGATGCCGTGTGCCTGCCCTCGATGTCCTACGCTGAAGCCTGTGAACTCGCCTATTTCGGCGCGAAAGTACTGCATCCGCAGACAATGGCGCCGGCGATGCAGGCGGGGCTGCCGATCATGATCCGCAACTCGCGCAATCTTTCCGCGCCGGGCACACGGATCGCCGAGGAGAATCTGCCTTCCATCGCGGATTCGCCGGTGAAGGGCCTGAGTCTGGTCCGCGACATGGCGGTGCTGGAGCTCAGCGGCGCCGGATTGATCGGCGTGCCCGGTACCGCCGAGCGCATGTTCGCCGCGCTGCGCGAGGCGGGCGTCTCGGTCACCATGATTTCGCAGGGCTCCAGCGAACATTCGATCTGCTGCCTAGTTCCCGCAGCGCAGGCCGATCGCGGCCGCGACGCGGTCCGCGCCGCGTTCGCCGAAGCGATCGAAGCGGGGCAGGTCGAAGGCGTCGACGCGACCGGCGGCATCGCCGTGCTCGCAGCGGTCGGCGACGGCATGGTCGGCATGCCCGGCGTGTCCGCGCGCCTGTTCGACGGCCTCGCCCGCGCCCGCGTCAACATCCGCGCGATCGCGCAGGGTGCGAGCGAACGCAACATCTCGGTCGCCATTGCCGACGCGGATGCGGTGCGCGGGCTGCGCGCCGCGCACAGCGCGTTCTGGCTGTCGCCGGCGACGCTTTCGGTCGGCCTGATCGGTCCCGGCAACGTCGGCCGCGCCCTGCTGGCGCAATTCGCGGATGCGCTGCCGCGCTTCGCCGATGAGCCGAAGATGGCGCATCGCCTCGATCTTCG
>JANLSB010000498.1:0-5179 GCA_031362125.1 Lysobacterales bacterium
CATGCTTTCGTCTCGTCCATTGCCTCGGCCAGGTCCCCAACCCGGTAACGGATGAAAGGCAGGCAGAGGTTGTTGAGGTCGGTGATGACCACCTCGCCCACCTCGCCGGGGGCGGCGGGACGACCGTCCTTGAGGATCTCCACGATGTAGCTCTCGGCCATCACATGGTGGCCTTCGTGCGCGTCGCACTCGTAGGCAATCCCGGAGAACTCGCGGCTGCCGTATTTGTCGAACACCCGCGCGCCGAAGGCCTCCTCGATGATCCGCCGGCTTTCGTCGGGCAACGCCTGCGCCGATGAAATGATGCCGCGCGGGCGGCTGGCGCACTCACCGCCGAACGCGCAACAAAAAAGCCGGCGCGATGCCGGCTTCTTGTGTGAATCGATTGGTCGGGGAGACAGGATTCGAACCCGCCCATGGGGACACCGGGCGCCGAAGAAATGATGCCGCGCGGGCGGCTGACGCACTCGCCGCTGATCGGACAACAAAAAAGCCGACACGAGGCCGACTTTGACATGAAGCAATTGGTCGGGGAGACAGGATTCGAACCTGCGACCTCTACGTCCCGAACGTAGCGCTCTACCAGACTGAGCTACACCCCGACATTGCAGCCGGTCATTCTAGGGACTCGCCCCCCGCCCGGCAACCCCGAAAGGCGGTTCAGCTTGGGAAAACCGCCTTTCGGGGCGTGCGACACCGTCGCGAAGGGGCCGCCGGCCCAGCCAGCCGGTAAACTTGTCCGCATCTGCTGCATGCCCCGGAGCTTCACTTGATCAAGCCGCGTACCCCGCCTGGCGTCCTCGAACTGCTGCCGCGCGACCAGATCGCCTTCCAGCGGATGCTGGACACCATCCGCCGCACCTTCGAGCGCTTCGGCTTCCTGCCGGTGGAAACGCCGGTGATGGAGCTGTCCGAAGTGCTGCTGACCAAGTCCGGCGGCGAAACCGAGCGCCAGGTGTATTTCGTGCAGTCGACCGGATCGCTTGAAAAGGGCAATGAAGGTCTGCCTGAGATGGCACTCCGCTTCGATCTCACCGTGCCGCTGGCGCGCTACGTCGCCGAACATGAACACGACCTCGCCTTCCCGTTCCGCCGCTATCAGATGCAGCGCGTGTATCGCGGCGAGCGCGCGCAGCGCGGCCGGTTCCGCGAGTTCTACCAGTGCGATATCGACGTGATCGGCAAGGACGCGCTGTCCACCCGCCACGACGCGGAAATACCCGCAGTGATTGCCTCGGTGTTCGAATCGCTGGCGATTGGCGAATTCACCATCCAGTTCAATCACCGCAAGCTGCTGCGCGGCTTTTTCGAAGGCCAGGGCATCGGCGAGGGCGAGCGTCAGGCCGCGGTGCTGCGCGAGATCGACAAGCTCGACAAGCGCGGCGAACCGGCGGTGCGCGAGACCCTGATCGGCGAGGGCTTCGCGCTCGCGCCCGAAGTTGCGGATACGCTGCTTGCGTTCTCGCGCGTGCGCGCCACCGGCCACGATGCCGCGCAGGCCGCGCTGGATGCGCTGGGCGTGGGCACAGAACTGTTCGAGGAAGGTCGCAATGAATTGCGCGAGGTATTGCGCCAGCTGCGCGCGCTGGGCGTGGCCGACAATCGATTCGCGCTGAATCTGTCGATCGCGCGCGGACTCGACTACTACACCGGCATCGTCTACGAGACCACCCTTAACGCGAACCCGGAGATCGGTTCGATCTGCTCCGGCGGCCGCTACGAAAACCTCGCCAGCCACTACACCAAGTCGAAACTGCCGGGCGTCGGCATCTCGATCGGTCTGACCCGGCTGTTCTGGCAGCTGCGCGAAGCCGGACTGATCGCGACCGCCGACAGTTCGGTCGACGCTCTGGTGTCGCTGATGGACGATGCCGGTCTCGAGGCGGCGCTGTCGCTGTCGCAGAAGCTGCGCGCTGCGGGTTTGAACGTCGAAACCCAGCTTGAACCGCGCAAACTCGCGAAACAGATGCAGTACGCCGACCGCGCCGGCATCCGCTTCGTGGTGATCCGCGGCGAGAACGAGGTCGCGCGCGGCACGGTCGCGGTGAAGGATCTGCGCCGCGGCGAGCAGTTCGAGGTGACCGAGGCCGACCTCGCGCGCACGCTGCTGGTCGAACGCGAACAATGGCGCGCGCTGCCGAACGCCGGTGTGAAGCTCCCCGAGGTCAAAGCATGAAACCGATCCGACTCGACGGCCGTTCGTTGACCCGCGACCGTCTGGTCGAAGTCGCTTACGGCGCGCAGGTGATGCTGGACGAGGGCGCGCTGCGCAACGTCGCGCACGCCGCCGCGTTCCTGGCCGAACAGGTGCGCCGCGAGGAGCCCATTTACGGCGTGTCGACCGGCTTTGGCAGCAATGCCGACAAACTGCTGGGCGCGCATCCGCTGCGCGATGAGCTGCCGGGCGCCAAGCCCTCTGGCCGCTCGCTGCACGAGGAACTGCAGCGCAATCTGATCATCTCGCATGCGGTCTGCGTCGGCGATCCGTTCGCCGCCGACGTCGTGCGCGCGATGCTGTGCATCCGCATCAATACGCTGCTGCGCGGACATTCGGGCATCCGCGTGGAAACACTGCAGGCGATGACCGCGTTGCTCAATGCCGGTGTAGTGCCGGTGGTGCCGCAATTGGGTTCGGTGGGCGCCTCCGGCGACCTCGCGCCGCTGTCGCATCTGGCGATCGTGCTGCTCGGCGGCGGCGAAGCCTTCTATGACGGCGAACGCCTGCGCGGCGACGAAGCCTTGAAGCGCGCTGGCCTCACGCCGGTGACGCTGTCGTACAAGGAAGGTCTGGCGTTGAACAACGGCACCGCGCAGATGCTCGCAACCGGCGTGCTCGCGCTGCATCGGATGGAAGAACTGCTCGACACCGCCGATCTCGCTGCAGCGATGACCATCGATGCTTTCGCCGGCCGTCTCGGTGCGTTCGCCGAAGAAGTGCATATGTTGCGCCCGCATCCTGGCCAGGTCGAAGTGGCGGCGAATCTGCGCGGCCTGCTCGCAGGTTCCACGCTCGCCGATATTCCGTATCACCTCGTGCCGAAGTTCCGGCCGTGGTTGCCGCAGAGCTGGGACACGGTTGAATCGCAGGCCCTGAGTTTCGATATCGGCTGGGACTGGGTGCCGACCGGACAGCGCCACGGCCGCGAGAAGTTCTATCGTCGTTTCAAACCGTTCCGCGGCGGCAAGAAACATCAGCCGCAGGACAGCTATTCGCTGCGCTGCACGCCGCAGGTGCATGGCGCGGTGCGCGATGCGGTGGCACAGGCCAAGCGCGTGTTCGAGATCGAACTGAATTCGGTCACCGACAATCCGCTGGTGTTTCCGGATGCGCGCGCCGAACACGTCGAGCAGCAGGTGATTTCCGCAGGCCATTTCCACGGCATGCCGCTGGCGCTGGCGATGAGCTACGTCAAGGCGTCCATTCCGGTGCTTGCGTCGATCAGCGAACGTCGGCTCAACAAGCTCGTCGACCCCGCGACCAGCGATGGTCTGCCGCCGTTTTTGATAGGCAACGAAGACGCCACCGAATCCGGCTTCATGATCGTGCAGTACACCGCCGCGGCGATCGTCAACGACCTCGCCAGCCGCGCGCATCCGGCATCGGTGTATTCGATTCCCACCAGTGCCAACGCCGAAGACCATGTATCGATGGGTGCGAACGAAGCCCGCCACGTGCTGTCGATGGTCGACGATCTCGGCAAAGTCCTGGCGCTGGAGCTGATCACCGCCGCGCAGGCGCTGGATCTGCGTCGCGACATGATCAATGCGGCGCGCGATCTGGCCGACCGCGCCGATGCCGTGACCCTGGCGGCGAAAGTCCAGGGAGGCCCACAGTCGTTCGACGACAGTCACGGCGACTTCCTCGCCGAAGTCGAAGCGTTGCGCGTCGAGCTGTCGGCGGCCGAGCCCTTCCAGCCCGGCAGAGCGGTGGCTGCCGCGCACGAGGCGATCCGTGCGCGCGTACCGTTCCTCGACCGCGACCGTGCGCTGGATGTCGACCTTGCCGCAGCGATGGTACTGGTGCGCGAGGGCAGCGTGCTGGCGGCTGCGCATGCGGTGAACGACTGAGTCGCTCTCGCAAGCATCGGCATGGGTTGCCCGCTTTTGTAGGAGCGACGGAAGTCGCGATGCAAGCTAAAGACAAGTAAAGACAAGTAAATAAGACAAGGACACCCACAAATCAGGACAAGAATTGCTAAAAATAAGACAAGGACACCCACAAATCAGGACAAGAAAAAATCTAAAGACTAAGGACACCCACAAATCAGAAATTCCCTACAGCCATCTGTGTCATGTCCCGACAGAGGCACCCTTGTCGCCGTCCTACGATGCCTGTAGAAAGACAAGGACACTCATAAATCAGAAATAACCTACAGCTACCTGCGGCATTTCCCGAGTGTGGCCTCCATGACGCCGCCCTACGATGCCAGCCATGGCTCAACCGCGATCCCAACTCGTCCCGTCGGAGACCGCAGGCACGTTCCACTGCGTGCAGCGCTGCGTGCGGCGTGCGTTCTTGTGCGGTATCGACGATTACACCGGTCAGTCGTTCGAGCACCGAAGACACTGGGTGCAGGCCCGAATTGCCCTCATCGCCTCCTGCTTCGCAGCCGATGTGCTCGCCTATGCGGTGATGAGCAACCACCTGCACATCGTGGTGCATATGGATCCGACGCATGTAGGCACCTGGAATGACGAAGCTGTCGTCGAGCGCTGGCTGAGGCTGTTTCCGCCTCGAAACGACAGCCCTCATGCCCGCGAGCACAAGCGGCAGCGCATTTTGCAGGACCCACCGTATCTGGCCGCGCTGCGCCGACGGCTGGGCGACCTGTCGTGGTTGATGCGCTGTCTGGCCGAACCGATTGCCAGACGCGCGAATGCCGAGGATCGCTGTAAAGGGCGGTTCTGGGAAGGTCGCTACAAGTGTCAGCTGCTGTGCGATACGCGCGCCGTGCTGGCTGCGATGACTTACGTCGATCTGAACCCGATCCGCGCCGGGATGACCACGCAGCTGGAGGACTCCGACTACACCAGCGCACAGCAGCGTATCGATCACGCCAAACGGGATCCGGCCGTACTGAAGCAATCCTTATCGCCGACATCGGGCTCGCTGTTGCGCTGCCTGCCGATTCGCACGGGCGAGTATCTGGAACTGGTCGACTGGACCGGGCGACAACTG
>JANLSB010000502.1:0-1778 GCA_031362125.1 Lysobacterales bacterium
CGCATCGGCGAAGGTCTGATGCTCCAGGTCTTCGTTGCGGATGCCTTCGACGATATCGCCGAACGGGGCGCCGGGGAAATATCCGGAGCGCTGATAACCGGGACAGTGCTGGCTCAGCCACAGTGAGAGACCTCGCATGACCGGCGCGGGCTCATGGATGGAGAAGCCATTGATCGCTTTGCGGTCGACCAGCGAAAACAACGCCGTCGCGAGCGCGCGCTCCCGGGTCACGCATCCCCACAGCTCGCAGCCAGCCGAGGACATACCATCGCGGCAATGCCAGAAATCATCCGCGCAGGAGAACTCCCGTTCCTCATCGCAGATCGGGCAGACAGTGGAAAACGTGCTCATACAGGCCTGTCCATTCATGGGATCGTGATGTAACGACCGTTGTCGCAGCCGGACAGTACCCCGTCGACCTTGTAAGCCAGATACAGATGGTAACGCCCGGATGGAAGCGCGCCCGCATCGAAGGCGACCTCGAAACCGGGCGTGGCTGCTTCATTGTCCTTGGGTGACAGGTCGTCGCGGGCGATCGTGGTTTGAACAGGGACCTCCCAGAGTTGCGTCTTGTCCGCGACCTCGAAGCGCAGCGCCGGCTGTCCGACCGCGGAGCCCACGCGATCCGCCTTGAGCCAACCAGTGGCCTTCACGGCCGACAGTGTCGCAAGTGCGATGTCCGCGCCCGCGAAAGGCTGGCCGTCGACCGACTCGAGATTGCAGCTCGCCGCCGGCGCCAGCGTCTGGGCACGTTCGTCGTTCGACAACGCGCGCAACGCAGGGTTGGTCGAGGCGACGGGCATCGCGGGTGTCTCGGCCGCTGGGGGCGCGACGACGGGCGACTCGGCCGTTTGCGCTGGCGACGCGGCCGCATTCTGGGCGTCGTCGGGCGGCGTGCAAGCGGCGAGCGTCGACGCGATCGCAATGGCCAACAGGGGGGCAGCGATGAATTTCATGCTTCAGACTCCTTGATCGTCTTCTTGTTGTGGCTGTGGCTGCGTTTGTTCGTCTTGTGGCTCGTCTTGTTGCTCATCTTCTGGCTCGTCCTGCGGCCCGTATTCACGATAGAGCTCGATGCTGGGCAACTGATTCTGGCCGGACAGCCAGCTGTATTCGAAGACGTAGCCGCCGTGTTCGCGGGCGATCCAGCCCCGCTCGGGCGTGCGCGGCTTCAGATGCGCCGGAGGATAGGCGGCGAGCGAGGTGTAATGAGTGACGTAGGATTTCCGGGTCAGCGCCGCATTGCGGATGGCTGTGCCTTCGTGCGAAAGATTGCCATGCCAGACCAGTACGTCGCCCTTGCGCGGGCAATACACACGCTGTGAAACACCTGCAGAGCGCATGCGCTCGGCCAGATACTCGCTCAGTTCGATCGGGGTGCGCGTGCTCTCGGGTTCGAGCAGGATCGATCCGTCGCCCCAGTCGAAGAATCCGGAAATCTCCTCATGGTGCGAGGACGGATAGTAGGCGAGCGGGCCGGAATCCGGATGGATGTCCTCAAGCGGCACCCAACTGGCCGCCAGATGCGCGATCGGACTCTGGCAGCGGACGTAGGGATAATCGATATGGATCGGCTGCTGGCTGCCCTTGTAGAACGTCAACGACTGCATCGCACAGGGCGCATCCCGGAAGATATGCGACAGGAACACCGAGACTTCGCGGGTCAGACTCAACCGCGCTGCGGCACGCGAGATGGTGTGGATGCTGTTGAACTTCAGGCCTGGCGAATTCAGCTCTTCGGCGGTCAGATCGATGATGTGCTTCTGCATGCCAGAGGT
>JANLSB010000503.1:0-7454 GCA_031362125.1 Lysobacterales bacterium
CCAGTTCCATTTCGTGCCGGCGATGCTGGATGACCATGGCCGCAGCCGCCTGCCGGGCGACGGCTACACTCTCCACGCCTGCTTCCTGCGCCCGCGCAGCCGCGGCCGCATCACGCTGGCCAGCAACCGCGCCGGCGACAAGGCGCGCATCGAAGCCAATTACCTCAGCGATGCGGAAGGCTTCGATCTGAAGATGATGGTCGAGTGCGCCAAGATCTCGCGCGAAATCCTTGCCCAGAAAGCCTTCGACCGGTATCGCGGCGCGCCGATCCACCCGGCACGGACCGATCTGAGCGACAGTGAGCTGGCCGACTATGTCCGCGCCAAGGCAGAAACCGTCTACCACCCGATCGGCACCTGCCGCATGGGCAGCGATGCCGACGCGGTGGTCGATCCTTCGCTGCGGGTCAATGGCGTCGAGCGCTTGCGCGTGATCGACGCCTCGGTCATGCCCTGCCTGATCGGCGGCAACACCAACGCGCCGACGATCATGATCGCGGAACGCGCGGCCGATCTGATCAAAGCGGCGTGATTCGATCCACCCGAGGGGCGCCGCAGCTCGCGGCGGCCCTCTCGAACCGCTAAAATTCCGGGTTCTGGCCCACCCGAGCAAGCACCGGGCCTTTCTTCCGCTCCCAGGACATTCCGCACGATGAAGATCCTCGTCGGTTACAAGCGCGTGGTGGACTACAACGTCCGCATCCAGGTCAAGCCGGACGGCTCCGGCGTGGTCACCGATGGCGTCAAGCTGTCGCCCAACCCCTTCGACGACATCGCGCTGGAAGAAGCCCTGCGCCTGCGCGACAAGGGCATCGCCACCGAGGTGGTGGTCGTCACCATCGCGCCGGCCGACGCCCAGCCGCATCTGCGCAACGGCCTGGCGATGGGCGCGAACCGCGCCATCCACATCGTCAGCGACGCCGCCATGCAGCCGCTCACCGCTGCCCGCGCGCTGCTGAAGCTGATCGAGAAGGAACAGCCCGACCTGTTCATCCTCGGCAAGCAGGCGATCGACGACGACGCCAACCAGACCGGCCAGATGCTGGCCACGCTGTGGGGCCGTCCGCAGGCGACCTTTGCCGGCAAGCTCGACATCGCCGATGGCAAAGCAACGGTGGTGCGCGAAGTCGACGCCGGCCTGGAAACGCTCGAAGTCGATCTGCCAGCAGTGATCACCACCGACCTGCGCTTGAACGAGCCGCGTTTCATCAAGCTGCCGGACATCATGAAGGCCAAGAGCAAACCTCTGGAAACGTTTCAATTCGCCGATCTGGGCGTCGAATCCGGCGACACGCTCGAGACCACCCACTACGCCCCGCCGCCGAAGCGCAGCAAGGGCGTGATGGTGAAGGACGCGGCCGAACTGGTCGCCGCACTCAAAGCAAAAGGCTTGTTGTGATGCGTGCGTAGGGTGGGCCCTGGCCCACCATTGCAACCTGCCCGCTACGGGTTGCAATGATCGAAACCGCTTCGATACACCTTCGACGAAACCGATATCCCGCAATGGTGGGCCAGGGCCCACCCTACATGGACACTCCCATGAGCAAGGTTCTGATTGTTTGTGAACATCTCGACGGCAAACTCAATGCGTCCACCGCCAAGTGCGTATCGGCCGCAAGGGCGCTGAATCCCGAAAGCATCGACATCGTCGTGCTCGCCGCCGATCCGGCCGGCGTCGCCAGCGAGGCCGCGCAGATCGCCGGCGTATCGAAGGTGCTCGCCATCGCGAATACCGCGAATGCCAATGCCATCGCCCAGGTGCTGGCGCCACAGATCGCGAAGATCGCCGCCGGTTACAGCCACGTGTTCGGCCCCAGCACCACATTCGGCAAGGACCTGATGCCCTGCGTCGCCGCATTGCTGGGCGTGTCGCAAGTCTCCGACATCATGGCCGTCGACGGCAGCCACACCTTCAAGCGCCCGATCTACGCCGGCAACGCCATCATCACGGTCGAAGCGGATGCAGGCCGGGTCGTGGTCGCCACCGTACGCACCGCCTCATGGCCCGAAGCCGCACGCGGTGGCAGCGCCGCTGTCGATGCCATCAGCGTCGATGCAGCCCTGCCCACCCACACCCGCTACATCGGCCTCGCTGCCGGTAAATCCGACCGCCCGGACCTGCAGAGCGCACGTCGCGTGGTTTCCGGCGGTCGCGGTGTGGGTTCGGCGGAGAACTTCAAGATCATCTACGAGCTCGCCGACAAACTCGGCGCCGGCGTCGGCGCTTCGCGCGCGGCGGTCGATGCGGGCTACGTGCCCAACGAGATGCAGGTCGGCCAGACCGGCAAGATCATCGCCCCGGAGCTGTACGTTGCGGTGGGCATCAGCGGCGCGATCCAGCACCTCACCGGTATCAAGGACGCCGGCACCATCGTCGCCATCAACAAGGACGGCGAAGCGCCGATCTTCGAGATCGCCGATATCGGTCTGGTCGGCGACCTGTTCAAGTTGTTGCCGGAGCTGCAGGCGGCGCTGTAACCGCATTTCGTGTTCGATCGAGCAACAAAAAAGAGCCGGGTTTCCCCGGCTCTTTTGGTTTGCGGCAACAGTTGGATCGATCAGCGGCCCGGCACGCGGCAGCAGTTCATTTTCGCGGTGACAGACTGGGTAGCGGCGTCCACGTTCCTGACGAAAATCTGTCCGGCAAGGCCTGCGGTATAGCTGTCCGCGACCAGGACATTCGCGCCCGCGGAAATGGACAGACTCGTGGGCGTGTAGGTGGCCGGACAGTTGATGACCGGAAGCGACGCATATGTATTGGCAGCCACATTGGTCGCAGCCGAGGAGACCGTCGTGCAGTCCAGCGCGGTCGCCTGCGGCGCCGCGTAAAAGCCAACGACATCGGCCACGAAGTCGGAGGCGGCGAAGCTGTAGATCGTGAAGTCCTTGGTCGTCAGCGGATTCGGCATCCTGGTCACCACCGTGTTGTTGACGATCGCGCCCGCTGTGTAGTTCACGCTCGACGCCAGCGGCCTCGTCACTCCGAACGGGTACACCGTCGCGAAGCCGGCGCCCGCCGGGGTCACCGCCGTCACGTTGATCACCGCCACCGACTGCCCTGCGGCCACGGCACCGCAATCGGTTGCGCTGCCGCCCTGGCTGCTGAAATTGCCGCCCGAGCCCACCACCGCGTTGAAATCGCGGCTGAAACCGCCGGCGATCGTGCCGCCCGCCACCCGCGTATCCAGGATCCGGCACGGGGTAATCGGCGTGTAGACCAGATCCGACGTCGCCGCACCCAGCGCCTTCGTCAGATTCTCGGCGCGCATCGACTGTGGCGCCAGACTCGCCCGCGCCATCGTATCGATAACCTGTTCGTCCGAGAGCTTCCGCCCGGCACCGCTCAGTTCCGCCGAAGCGCCCTCGTAGGTGCTGCGCTGCAGGGCGCGCCGGAAGTTGCTGGCATCCGCACCGACGAACGTCGGCACCATGCGTTTGGCCCAGACGTCCACCGGGACCTTGTAGACCTGCTGCACGTAGGCGCCCCATTTCAGCACATAGGCCCGGGCCATCGCGCCACGCTCGGCCGGCGTGGCCGGACTCGCATTCGTGCCGACAACAGCTACCAACTTCTGTGCAGCCATGGTGGACTGGGGCAGACCGGCTGCCAAGGTCACGCTCAAAATCAGAAAGCTCAAGTGTTTTTTCATCTCAGTCCTCATTGATTGGGCTATCTGTGCAAAAACGCGAGATACCACCAAACCCGGCCAGACAGCTGGAACGCCAGCGCGATCATGGCCATCAACATGCGCGGCGATGCGCCGATCTTCGAGACCGCCGATATCGGCCTGGTCGATGATCTGTTCAAGATCTTGCCGAATTTGCAGGCGACGCTGTCACTGCCTCTCGGGTTTGGCCGCGCTACAAAAAAAGAGCCGGGTTTCCCCGGCTCTTTTCGGAACCCCTGAAAAAAATCAGCGCCCCGGCACGCGGCAGCAGGTCCGCGAAGCGCGGATGTCCTGGGCCGATGTGTCGTTGTTCCGCGCCGAGCAGGTACCGGCGTGGAAAAACACGAACGGCACCAGCCAGCTCGACGACTCGCAGTTGGTCGCGGTCTGGGTGTAGCCGGTCGGGCAGGCCGGCGCGACCGCATTCGCGGTGCCGCCTGCGACGATACCGGTCACCGAGGTGTTCGCAGTGTCCACGCACTGCAGAGCGGTGACGACCGGCGGCGCGAAGTAGCCGACGATGTCCGCGACGTAATGCGACTGGGCGAAGGTGTAGACGGTGAAGTCGAACGAGGACAGCGGGTTCGGGATCTGCACGATCAGCGCATTGTTGACGATGGCGCCGGCGGTGTAGTTCACGCTGGCAGCGACCGGCTGCGCGGTGCCGAACGGATACGCGGTGGCGTAGCCGGCGCCGGACGGAGTGACCGCGGTCAGGTTGATCGCGACCGCGGTTGCGGCCAGACCCAGCGTGCCGCAGTTGGTGGCGCTGCCGCCCTGGCCGGTGAAGTTGCTGGCGTTGATCGCGACGAAGCTGCGCGTGGTGTTGCCTGCAATGGCGCCGGCGGCAGTGCTGCGGGTGTCGAGGATGCGGCAGGGCGCGAGCGGGGTGAAGACCAGATCGTTGCTCAATGCGCCCAGCGTCTTGCCGATGTTCTGCGGCTTGCCGGCGTTGGCGCCGGGCTCGAGGGCGGCCAGCTTGGTGATCATCTGGTCGTCGCTCATGCGATGTCCAGTGCCGTTCAACTCGGCCATCGCGCCTTCAAACGTATCCCGCTTGAGTGCGTTGCGAAAATTGCTGGCATCGGCGTTGACGAAGTTCGGCACCATGCGATTCGCCCATGTGCCCACGGGCACGCCATAGATACGCTGTACGTAAGCGCCCCATTTGGTCACAAATTGCCGGGTCAGTTGGCCGCGCTCTTTCGGCGAGGTGTTGGCTGCAGAGGCCGTGGCGCGGGTCTGCTGCACACCCACGGTGCCTGGTGGCTGCGCCGATGCGCTGGTTGCGACAGCAACAAGCGCGAGCGACAGCAAACTGGCGGAATAACGGAATCGTGTTGACATCTTAATCTCCGAGAGTCTGCGCGGGCGAGAAAGTTGCCCGCACAATTGTTTACGGGAAAAATCACTGGAATGGGCCACGATACCGAACCTCCCTGCCAACTCCGAGGCTGCACGAACGACATCTCACTGGCAAAACCTCAGGCTGCCAAAGCGCAAACCCACTCGATACGGATGCACGATCCGTGCCACAGAACGTCAAAGGCCGACGACTTTCGTCGCCGGCCTTCGTTTTCGTCCGCCGCGAACCTGATTACTTCAACACAGTCCACTCGGCGCCATACTGGCCGATCACTCCCTCGGTGAAAACGCTGCCGTTGCTGCGCCACAGGAACAGGTTGCGGTCGCTGGCACGACTGAGCACCAGATCCTCGATACCGTCGCCATCGAAATCGCCGGTGGTGAACAATTCGCGGTTGGATGCCAAGCCGAACGCCGACGATCCCTGATACACCGCGCCGTCCATCCGCCAGTAGGCAAGATACTGCTTGGCGTTGTCGCGCAGAATGATGTCGGCCTTGCCGTCGCCGGTCACGTCGGCGGTGCCGACCATGTTCCAGTCGGTGCCGTACTGGCCGATCTGCTGCACGTTGAAACCGCTGCCGGTACTCAGCCAGATGCTGGCGTTGCGGGTGCCCGGGTCGTTCCACAGCAGGTCGGCCTTGCCGTCGGCGTTGAAGTCAGCCACACCCGCTACGACATAAGTGACCGGCGGGCTGTAGGTCTGGCCGCCCAGATACACGGCACCATCCATCAGCCAATACGCGAAATTACCGGTGGTCGGGTTGCGCCACAGCAGATCGTCCTTGCCGTCGCCGTTGATATCGCCCTCGCCGATGATGTTCCAGTCGCTGGGACCCTGGCCGATGATGCCCTGCGCATGGGTGGTGCCGTTCCAGATGTAGCCCGACAGCAGATTGGTGCTGGTGCGGGCCAACAGCGAAGACTGGGGGATCGCCGACAGGAAGCCGGTCGCTGCGGGCGAGTAACCCGAGGCGAGACCGAAACCGGAGGCGCCCGTATAGACCGAACCGTTCATGATCCAGTACGCGAGATATGAGATCGAGGAATTCCACAGCACGATGTCGCTCTTGCCGTCGCCGTTGAAGTCGTTGCGGGCCTTGCTGGCGCCGACGGTCACTGCGGCTGTTCTGGTGTGGCTGTAGCCACCGTTATCGGTCACCGTCAGGGTCACGGTGTAGGCACCAGGCACCGCGTAGGTGTGCTGCGGGTTCGTCGAAGATGCGCTGACGCCGTCGCCGAAGTTCCAGATGCGGCGGACGATGCTGCCATCGCTGTCGGTGGAGGCATCGGTGAAGGTCGCAGTCAGGTTGGACTTCGACACATTGAAGTTGGCCACCGGCACGGCGTTGTTACCGACAGCCGAAAGCTCCCACACACTGCGGCCATAGGTGGAGGCGTGCACTTGATTGCCATCGGCCGAGACCGCAATGTCGGTGACGTTGACCAGCGGCATGAACGCGCCGAAGCGTTCCCAGTTCGTGCCGCTGTCGATCGAGCGGTACACCCCCAGATGCGTGGCCGCATAGAGCGTGGTGCGCACGACCGGGTCGACGGTGATCGAATTCACCGGGATGCCGGCCGGAAAACCATTGCCGTCGATCGCCGCCCAGTTCACGCCGAAGTTCGTGCTGCGCCAGACATGGGTTTTGGTCGAATTCGGCGCGACCGATGTCAGGTAGACGATATTCCTGTCGACCGTGTCGAAGACGATCGAGCTCAACGACAGATCATTGTTCGGCGGGGTTGTAGCCTGAGTCCAACTCGCGCCACCGTTGGCGCTCAGGAACACCCGCCCACCGCTGGCGGCGATACCGACCACATCGCTCGAATTCGGCGCGGTGCCGGTTTTGGCGATGCCGATGGCACGGATGAAGAGGTCCGCGGGCAAACCGGTCGTTCCGAGCGGCGTCCACGTGCCCGCATAGTCGAATGTTCTGTAGACCTTCTTGACGCTGTTCGTATACAGCGTATTGCCGGTGGCATCGCCGGCCCAGGGCTTGATCGTGACTTTGAACGGTGCAGTGCCGTCGGTCTTGTCGCACTCGACGATCCCATTGCACGCTGGCGAGAACGATGCCCCACCATTCACGCTCTTCTTGATATCGAGATACTGCACTGTCCCGATCATGACGTTGGCGTTGGTGGTGTTGATATTGCAACCGAAACCATCGCCGCCGATCACCTGATTGAAGATGCCAGTATTGGTTTCACGCAGCCGGGTGCCATTGTCCTGCAGCCCGATCATCACCAGATTGGCGCTTGCGGGGGAACGGCAGACGTTGTAAATCAGATGCGAAGCAATGCCTTCGTTCAGCGTATGGGTGAAACTGGCACCGCCGTTGCTGGATGCGAAAATGCCACCGTCGGTGCCGAAGTACAGCGTACCGTTGCTGGCGATGTGTGCGGCGTGGAAATCGG
>JANLSB010000539.1:0-2327 GCA_031362125.1 Lysobacterales bacterium
CCACCACCATTTCACTGAGTGGCAGCTCATAGCCGACGGCCACCTGGCCGCCCAAAAAATTCATCTTGTTTTGCACGCCACGCTTTTCAATACACAACGAAATCACATTTCCGAGATATTCGGAAGGCGTCAGCAGGTCGGCTTGAATGATGGGTTCGCGCACCTCGGCAATGAGTCCAGGATCGGGCAACCGCGCCGGGTTATCGACGAGGAGCACTTCGCCGTTGCGCAACACCACTTCGTAGACCACGGTCGGTGCGGTCGTGATCAGGGAGATGCCATATTCGCGTTCCAGGCGTTCCTGCACGATTTCCATGTGCAACATGCCCAGGAAGCCGCAGCGGAAGCCGAACCCCATCGCTTCGGAGCTTTCCGGCTCGAAGCGCAGCGCGGCGTCGTTGAGCTGCAGCTTGTCGAGCGCTTCGCGCAGGTCCGGAAAGTCTTCGGCATCGACCGGGAACAGACCGGCGAACACGCGCGGCTGCATTTCCTGAAAGCCCGGCAGCGGCTTGTCGGCGGGATCGCTGGCCAGGGTCAATGTGTCGCCGACCGGTGCGCCGTGGACGTCCTTGATGCTGGCGTTGATCCAGCCCACTTCGCCTGCACCGAGTTTCTTGAGTTCCTTGCGCTTGGGCGTGAACACGCCGACCTTGTCGACCAGATGGGTGCGGCCGGTCGTCATCACCAGGATCTTTGTCCCCGGCACGATCTCGCCCTGCATCACCCGCACCAGCGAGACCACGCCGAGGTAATTGTCGAACCACGAATCGATGATCAGCGCCTGCAGCTTGTCGGTGTCGCGCGGCTTCGGCGGCGGAATGCGGTGGACGATGGCTTCGAGCACATCGACCACGTTCAGACCGGTCTTTGCGCTGATCGCGACAGCATCCTCGGCATCGATGCCGATCACCGCCTCGATTTCGGCTTTGACCTTCTCGATATCGGCGGTAGGCAGGTCGATCTTGTTGATCACCGGCACCACTTCAAGGCCCTGCTCGACGGCGGTGTAGCAGTTGGCGACCGACTGCGCTTCCACGCCCTGTGCGGCGTCTACGACCAGCAACGCGCCTTCGCAGGCGGCCAACGAGCGGCTGACTTCGTAACTGAAGTCGACGTGGCCGGGGGTGTCGATGAAATTGAGCTGGTAGATCTGCCCGTCCCTGGCCTTGTAAGGCAGGGACACGGACTGGGCCTTGATGGTGATGCCGCGCTCGCGCTCGATCGGATTCGAATCGAGCACCTGCGCCTCCATTTCGCGCGCTTCCAAGCCGCCGCAGAGCTGGATGATGCGGTCCGCGAGCGTGGATTTGCCGTGATCGACGTGGGCAATGATCGAGAAGTTGCGGATGTTCCGCATCGAGTCAGACATGGGGGCTGGACATGGGGGCTGCGGCTACCGGCCTTGGTGGCCATTGGTCAAACGTCGGATTATCGCATACGCCGAGGCTCGACCCTTGCCGGTAGAGCTGCCGCAGAGCGGGCTGAGCAGCCCGCTCTGCCAGGCACGCTGTTTGCTTGCCGCCGGTCAGCTGTCCGGAGTCACCGCGACAAACTGGGTCGCACCGCCGCGGCGGACCAGCAGCATCACGGTCTGACCCGCACGGACTTTGCCCAGTTCGCGATCCAGGGCGGCGACGCTGCCCACGGCAGTCGTGCCGACGCGGAGGATCACGTCGCCGGGCCGCACGCCGGCACTGCGTACGGCTTTGCCGTCGATCCGGGCGATGGCCACGCCCTCGCCCGCTTTGAGCCCGAGTTGGCCGCGCTCGTCGGCCCCCAGATCCTGGCCGACCAGACCAAGCGGATTACCAGCGTCGGCAGGCGCTTGGGCGCGCGGTGACGAGCGCAAGGGAGCGCTGGCGACCGTGGACTCGTCGAGCTGGCTAAGCGTGACGCTGCGCTCAAGCAGCTTGCCGTTGCGCAGCAGGCTGAGCTTGACGGTCGCGCCCGGCACCATCGAGCCGATCAGCGGCGGCAGATCGCTGGAATCCTCGATTGCGGTACCGTCGACCGAACGGATGACATCGCCGGGTTCGATCCCGGCTTTCTCCGCCGGGCTGGCGGGGCGGACATCACTGACCAGCGCACCGCGGGTATCGGGCAGATTGAAGCCTTTGACAGCATCGGAGGTGACGACACCGACCACCACGCCGATCTGACCGCGCCTGACCTTGCCTGTGGTCTTGAGCTGCTGGGTGACATTCATCGCCACATCCATCGGGATGGCGAAGCTCACACCCATGTAGCCGCCGGAATTGCTGAAGATCTGCGAATTGATACCGACCACTTCGCCGCGGGTGTTGAGCAGCGGACCGCCGGAGTTGCCG
>JANLSB010000556.1:0-1667 GCA_031362125.1 Lysobacterales bacterium
TGAAGGTTTGATTTATATCTTAAAGGACCTTTTAGCCAGGCGTGGCTATGAAGTGATCCCAACCTCCCATGCCACCCTAGCTTTAAAAGCCCTTAAAGAGCATACCTTTGATCTGATGATCATTGATCTGAAGATGCCGGATATGGATGGTTGGCATTTCATTATGAAGATCCGAAAAGAAGAAAAGCATCAAAAAGTGCCGATTATTGTCCTAAGCGCCCTGCTGGAACAAGATGCAGATCCCGGCAAATCGGATTTGGTCAATGCCTACATGGTCAAACCCTTCGAAGTCGCCAAGCTAGTTGAGAAGATCAAGGAACTTTTAAAGATTGCAGAGTTATAAATAGGTGCCAGGCACCTTTTTTGCGATACTGCAAGCTAAGTGCCATACTAATAGGTGCCAGGCACCTGTCTTGACGGGGTGACTGGCCTTGGTTACCATTTTCGCAAAGGAGATTCGAAATGCCCCGTACGCCGCGTGCTGAACAGTTTGATCCCAACCAAGTTGGAATCGTGCACCTAATCCAGAGATGCGTCAGGCGATCCTATTTGACCGGTCTCGATGAAAACACCGGAAAAGATTACTCGCATCGCCGTGAATGGATCCGATGCCGGATGGAACGCCTCGCTTCTGTTTTTGGAATCGATGTCCTAACTTATGCTATCCTTTCCAATCACCTTCACCTCGTCGCTCGCACTCGCCCGGATGTTGTGCGTGAATGGTCCGACAAAGAAGTCGCACTCCGCTGGCTACGCATCTTCCCTGGCTGCAGAATCGATGAACATCTCGCCGAACCGACCACAAACGCCGTCGACACTTTGGCCAATAATCCCCAACGAATCCAACAAATCCGCGTGAGACTGTCGGATCCGTCTTGGTTCATGAAAGCTCTCTGCGAACCCATCGCTCGACTCGCCAATTTTCAAGACAAAGTCACTGGTCACTTCTGGGAAGGTCGCTTCAAAGCCCAAGCCATCACCGACGAAGCAGGCTTGCTCGCATGCAGCATGTACGTCGACTTGAACCCCATCCGCGCCGCCATGGCTGCGAGTCCCGAAGAAGCGATTCACACGTCCGCTTACGATCGCATCAAAGCCCTCGAAGGCAAGACAATCCAATCTGCCGCAGTGGATTTGATCGCTATCGAAACCGAAGAAGCGGGCCGAATCATGCGAACTTCGACTCCTGATCAGCTTCGCAAGCGAAAGGCCGAAGCGAAAAAGAAACGCGGCCCAACAATTCTACGAGATGCTTGGCTCTCGCCGCTGACAACGAATGAAAGAGGCAATCCAGGCCCGCAGTCAAGCCGCAGCGGAGTACGAGCCAGCGACAAAGGCTTTCTCTGGTTGAACTTGGCCGACTATTTGAAATTGCTCAAATGGACGAGTCGCCATCGTGTCGGCAGTCTCGAGAATCCGAAAGTCCCGAAGGACCTGGAACCGATCCTTGCCAAAATTGGCATCGACGCCAAGATGTGGTGCGAATTGGTCTGGAATTTCAAAAAGTACTTCGGACGAGGAAGTGCCGCTGGTTCACCGAACAGCCTCAAAGAATCGGCTTCCAGTCGCAATCGCAAGTTTGCTCCAGGGCAGAATGCGGCCGCAGCTTGTTTCGTTGGGCCTTAGAACGCGTCGTGGCCGTCGCTGCTAACGTCGGTTTGGATTTT
>JANLSB010000558.1:0-9870 GCA_031362125.1 Lysobacterales bacterium
CCACCACCACCCCCAGCGGGCGTGTGGTGGAGATCCGCAGCCGGTCCGGCTCCAGCCAGCCGCGCCGCGCCGTAGGCAGTTCGATCACCGCTTCGCCCGCACCTTGCTGCAGGGACAGCAACGCGGCGTGCTTCCCCGAAGCAATGCGCAGACCGCGACGCTCGCGTCCCGGGTCGGCGCGGGCATGCACGCGGAGCTGCAGCGGCTTGCCTGCGCTCACCGGTTCGGCGCCGATCGCGGTGATGCTCAATCCCGACAACTGCAGATGCGCGGCGAACAGTCCGGTATGCACGGCGCCGCCCAACATCAGCGCCAGCATCAGCGCCGGATTGTTGTTGTAGTTCAGCGCACCCAGCAGCATCGCCACCAGCAGCGCGCTGAAGAACATCCCGAAGCCGGTCGGCAGCACGTAGATGCGCCGACGATCGAACTGCACCGGCAGCGGTTCCGGCGCGCGCGGTTTGATCCACTTCGCCGCGCGGCGTTCGATCCAGGTGCGCAGACCCGTATCGGTCATGCGTACAGCCCCTCACCCTCGCTCGCCGCGCTCGCTCTTCCCTCTCCCAGTGACACGTGGAGAGGGTGGCCGAAAGTCGGGTGAGGGGCGGGGGCGCCCATCAATCCACCGGCACCGCATGCAGGATCGATTTCGCCAGCACAGTGCCGTCGCCACCGTCGGCGTCCGCGTCCAGTCGATGCGCCGCCACCGCGTTGAACAGGGTCTGCACATCTTCGGGCAGCGCGTGCGCTCGGCCGAGCAGCAGCGCGTGCGCGCGCGCTGCGCGCAGCAGCGCCAGACCCGCGCGCGGCGACAGGCCGACCCGTACGCCGGGGTGGTGGCGGCTGCGCGCCATCAGCTTCTGCACGTAGACGATCAGCGCCTCGCTGGCATGCACTTGGCTTACGGCACTGCGCAACGCGCGAACGTCATCGGTGCTGAGCACCGCTTCGCTGCGTGCGATCAGATCGCGGCGGTCGGTGCCGGAGAGCAGCGCGCGTTCGGCGTCTTCTGGCGGGTAGCCCAGATGCAGGCGCAGAAGAAAGCGGTCGAGTTGCGAGTCGGGCAGGGGATACGTACCAGCCAGATCGACCGGGTTCTGGGTTGCGATCACGAAGAACGGATCGGGCAGCGGGTGGGTCACGCCGTCGACGGTGACCTGATGTTCCGCCATCGCCTCCAGCAGCGCGCTCTGCGTGCGCGGCGGCGCGCGGTTGATCTCGTCCGCCAGCAGCACCTGCGCGAAGACCGGGCCGGGATGAAACTGGAAGCTGCGCGCCTGGGCATCGAAGATCGATACGCCGACAATGTCCGAGGGCAGCAGGTCGGAGGTGAACTGCACGCGCTGGAAGCCGAGGCCCAGACTTGCCGCGAGCGCATGCGCCAGCGTGGTTTTGCCCAGACCGGGCAGGTCTTCGATCAGGACGTGGCCGTCGGAGAGCAGGGCGACGAAGGCCAGGCGCACCTCATGCGGCTTGCCCAGCACCAGCTGATTGACCTGTAACTGCGCGCGCTTGAGGGCGTCGAGCTGCGCGTCGTTTAGCATGTGCGGGATTCATGGGCTTGCGTCACGGGGTTCTCCGGGCTTTGCGGATCATTTATGGCAACACGGAACAAGCCCATCCCGGACGTGTTCCGTGGTTGCGAGTTCGGTACGTGGCCGAGCTCGCTCCCGCTGAATCAATCGCTTGCGTGGTTGATTCGCGAGCGGCACATCCCTGTGCCGCAGCAATGCTGACTTCATCAGCATTGCCTCAGGCAGTGTAACGAGACTACGTATTGAAACAGCAGACGGATTCGGCGAAACGAAGCTTCATCGCACTCTGGGCGGCGGCGACGCTGTGCAAGTGCGTGCTCGCCGCGCGGCTGCCGCTGTTCGTGGACGAGGCCTTCTACTGGCAGGAAGGCCAGCATGCGGCATGGGCGTACTCGGATCTGCCCGCTTTGACAGCATGGTTGACGCGCTTTGGCGTGGAGCTGGGCGGTCACAGCCTGCTCGGGCTGCGTTGGCCATTTCTGTTGGTCGCCGCGCTGCTGCCGTGGTGGATCGTGAAGATCGCACGGCGCGAAGTCGGTGCGGACTACGCCTGGCACGCGGGCATGCTGGCGTTGCTGCTCCCGCTGCTCGGCACGCTCGGCGTGCTGGCCTTGCCGGACTTGCCGCTGGCGCTGGCGACGGTGCTGTGTCTCGACGCCGGCAGCCGGTTGATGCGTGGTGCGAGCTGGACGGCGGCCGGCGTGCTGGCCGTCGGGCTCGCGATCGGTGGGCTCAGCCACTACCGGTTCATCGCGGTGATCGGGGTCGGCTTCGTGGTGATGCTGATGCTGCCCGAAGGCCGCCGCGCGCTGCGCGATGTGCGGGTGTGGCTGGCGGTTGTGGTCGGTGCGCTCGCATGGCTGCCGCTGTTGCTGTGGAATCTGGACAACGCCGATGCCGGCCTGCGTTTCCAGCTTGTCGACCGCCATCCGTGGGCGTTCCATTTCGACGGCCTGCAGTTCGTCGTGGTGCAGGCGCTGCTGGTCACTCCACTACTGTTGTTCGCGATGCTGCGTGCGGGCTTCGCGCAGCGCGATGCGGCGCATCCCGCCGGCATGCGTTATCTCGCGTGGTCGGGGCTGCTGGTGTTTTGCGGGTTTTTCGTGTTGGGCTTTTTCGCCGACAGCGAGCGCGTGAGCTTCCATTGGCCGCTGCCTGCTTATCTCGGACTGTTGCCGCTGGTGCCGTTGATCCTGTCGCGATGGTCAACATCGCTGCAGCGCGCGACGTGGGTATTGGCGGCGCTCGGGCTGGTCGCCGGTCTGGGCTACTACGCTGCGGTATCGTCGCCGGCCCTTCGCGAACGCGCAGCGGCCAGCAAGTGGTATCCCTCGAATTTCGCCGGCTGGGACGTGCTGGCGCGCGAAGTAGAGGCAATGCGTGCGCGGATGCCATCCGGCACGCGGCTCCTCGCCGACAACTTCAAGATCGGCGCCGAACTGGGGTTCGCGCTCGATGATCCGGACATTCCGGTGCTCGATCATCCGCTCAACCAGCATCATGGGCGTGCGCCGCAGTTGGCGCTGTGGGAACTGCAGTACGACAGGCATGCGGATCGAAACGATATGCCTATCCTGCTGGTCGTCGGCGCCACCGACGTGAGTTTTCGACAGCAGTTGCAGCGTTATCACGATCTCTGCGCGATGGTCGGACCGCTGCCGCCACCGACGGTGCTGAATATCGATCGTGGCCGCCAGCGCTTCCTGTTGTTCGCACTGCTGCCATCCCGGGATCGCGAAGGCGAGTGCGCCGCGCCGGCGATGGCGTGGATCGATACGCCTTCCGCTGGTGATGCGGTTGCGCGCCGTTTCGAAGTGCAGGGCTGGGCCTTCAAGGATGGAACAGGTATTGCGCGGGTCGAGGTATTGATCGACGGGCAGCCCGTCGTCACCGCCGATTATGGGATCGAGCGCCCTGAAGTCGCCGGTTTCTGGCGGCAATGGAGCGATCGTGGCTCCATCGATCCGCAGCAGCCGAAGGTCGCTTTCCGCGCCCGGATCGATCTGGGTGCGCGCGCTGCGGGGACGTATTGGTTGGGACTGCGTCTGCATGGACGCGATGGCAGCATCGAGGATTGGCCGGAGCAGGCAGTACGGCTGCGGTAGATCTTTTTTTCTTCGCGGAATGAAACCTGCCTTGGGCGTTGCTACTGGGCTGCTGGCTTTGGAGCCGATCTTCAGCGCCCCCTTCGTGGCCTCTACGCGGGAATGTGACGGGCCTACATCGTATGTGTGGCTTTATCCGAAGTGAGGATGCCGGCGAGGAGTACCTCGATCTTGTTCTTCACCGCTTCGCCTTCCGGGGTTTCGGCGAATTGCACGCCGATCCCGGCAGCGCGGTTGCCTTGCGCGCCCGCAGGCGTGACCCAGATGACCTTTCCGGCGACAGGCAGGCGTTCGGTGGATTCGGGCAGGGTCATCAACAGAAAGACTTCGTCGCCGATGAAGTAGCGCTTGGCGGTGGGCACGAACACGCCGCCTTGCTTGATGAAGGGCATATATGCCTGGAACAGGGCGTTCTTGTCCTTCACTGCGAGGGAGAGGATGCCCTGACGGGCGCCGGTTGCCGCTTTGACGTTCATCGTCGTGCTCCAGAAGACTGCTGTGACGCGCCACCTGCCGCTTTGCCAGGGCCGCGCCACTGGGCGAGCAGTTCGGCGAGGGCCAGATCGGCGCGGACCGTGGTCCGCAGCAGGTCGCGGGTGCGGTTGGCGGCGTCGAACCAAGTTGCGAGGGTGCGGATTCTGATCGGATCGGTCAAGCGCCCGGCTTCGGACAGGGCCAGATCGGCGGCGTGACGGAGGCGCTGGTCGAGGTCGTCGGCGTCGGCCCATCGCTTTGCGGTATCGATCGGGGACTTGTCGCCGCGACCGAGGGCCTGCAGGTCGGCAGCGATGTCGCGGCGCAGCTCCAAGCCGCCATCGCGCAGCCAGCGATCGGCCAGCCCGGGATGGCCACGCGCGGCGGTCAGCGCTTCGCGTGCGACAGCGTCAGCATGACCTTGGCCCAGCAGCCACGCCAGCGCTTCGGCGGCGGGCGGCAGCCGCATTTCCAGGCGCTGACAGCGGCTGCGGATGGTCGCGGGCAACCGCGCCGGGTTGGCGCTGATCAACCACAGATAACGGCCGGGCTGCGGTTCTTCCAGCGTCTTCAGCAGCGCATTGCAGGCGGCGTGATTGATGGCATCGGCCGGGTCGAGGATGGTGATCTGGGCGCCGCCGTATTGCGGGGTGAGCGCGAATTTTTCCGAGAGCTGGCGGATCTGTTCGATCACCAGTTCGGTGCGCAGTCGCGGCGGGCGCGCCTTGTCGTTCCATTCGTAGCCGATGAACGTCATGTCTGGATGACCGGAATGGCCGTAGGGATGCGCAAGCGTTCCATCAGGCCGCCGCTCGGCCGGGTCGCGCTGGTAGCGGTTCTCGAACAGTTGGCAGCTGCGGCAATGGCCGCAGGCTTCGCCGCCACTGTCGCGGGCTGTGCAGAGCATGCGTTGGGCCAGCCGCTCCACCAGCAGGCGCTTGCCGAGCTGTGCGGGGCCGCAGAGCAGCAGACCATGGCCGAGGCGACCGCTATCCAGCGCAGCGGTCGCCTGCGCGTACATGCGCTGCTGCCAGGGCGCGAACGTGGGCAGTTGCAGGCTCATCCGGATGCGTTCGTGCGCGCGATGAACATGCGCAGGATCGCTACGGCGTCGGCGGCGACCTCGGTGGCGGACTGCGTCGCATCGATCACGCGGACGCGTTCGGGTTCGGCGCGCGCGCGGGCGAGGAAGGCGCCGCGCACGTGTTCGAAGAATTCGTCACGCTCGCGTTCGATGCGGTCGGGGCCATTGCCACCGAACGCAAGATCGCGACCGCGCGTGCGTTCGCGGCCCTGCGCCACGCCCAGATCGAGCAGCAGGGTCAGGCCGGGCTGGATACCGACCGTGCGCTGCTCGAGTTCGGCGATGAACGCGATGTCGATCCCGCGCCCGCCGCCCTGGTAGGCATAGCTGGAATCGGTGAAACGATCGCTGACGATCCATGCGCCGCGTGCCAGTGCCGGCAGGATGGTTTCGCGCACGTGCTGCGCGCGCGCGGCGAACATCAGCAGCAGCTCGGTTTCGGCGGCGGGCGGTTCGTGCTGCACACCATCGACAGGCACGTTGAGCAGCAAGTTGCGGATCTGTTCGGCCAAAGGCGTACCGCCAGGCTCGCGCGTGGACACCACTTCATGTCCGGCCTGCTGCAGCGCTTCGCGCAGCGCGTTGAGCACGGTGGTCTTGCCCGCACCCTCGCCGCCTTCCAGCGAAACGAAATGTGGGTGACGTTCCAGAACGTTATCGGCGAGGGTCGTCATGGCTTGCGCGCCTGCTGCTCGCTGGCGCGCTGTTCGCGGTAGCGCTTGAGGTAGTCCGCGACTGCCGACTGATGTTCGGCGTAGGTCCTGGTGAACACATGGCGGCCGCTGCCATCGCCGACGGCGACGAAAAACAGGGCATCGCCCGGCGCTGGATGCGCGGCCGCCTGCAGCGCGGCGCGACCGGGCATCGAGATCGGCGTCGGCGGCAGGCCGTCGCGGGTGTACGTGTTGTACGGCGTGTCGGTGTCGAGATCGCGACGGCGGATGTTGCCGGTGTAGGCGCTGCCCATGCCGTAGATCACGGTGGGATCGGTCTCCAGACGCATCGGCACATTCAGGCGGCGCACGAACACCCCGGCGATCTGCGGGCGTTCTTCCGGCGTGCCGGTTTCCTTCTCGATGATCGAAGCCAAGGTCAGCAGTTCATAGGGCGTCTGCAGAGGCAGCGGCTTGTCGTGCCCGGCCCAGGCTTCGGCCAGGGCTTTGTCCATCGCCACTGCGGCGCGCTTGAGCACGTCGAGGTCACTGTCGTTTCGGGTGTACTGATAGGTCTCGGGCAGGAAGCGGCCCTCCGGGTGCTGCGCGCCGAGCCCCAGCTTGCGCATCAGCGCCGCATCGTCGAGCTGTGTGCTTTCCTGCTTCAGCGGCGTCGCCTTGGCCAGCGCTGCGCGCAGGTCGCGGATGTTCCAGCCTTCGATGATGGTGAACCGGTAACTGACGACTTTGCCGTCGCGCATGCGCGCGAGCAGTTCGCGCGGGGTCATGTCCGGCTCCAGCGCGTATTCGCCGATCTGGATCTTGCCGGCGGTGCCCATCTGCCTGGCCAGCGCGCGCCATTCGAAATCGTGGCTCTCCACACCGAGTGCCCGCAGCTTGCGCAGCACCTTGGGCAAGGTGTCGCCGGGCCCGACGATCAGCGTCTCGCCGTCTTCGATGCCGGTCATCGCCGCATCGGCGAAACCGAGGTAACGCTGGTAGGCCAGAAAACCGAATGCGCCCACCGCGACCACGATCAGCGACAGGAACAGCAGTGCGAGCATACCGAGACGCGATTTTTTCTTGCGGGTTGGACTCACGGAGCGTCCTCGTTCGATGCGGTGTTGAAAGCCTGATGTGCAAACGCAGGATGCACAGCGGCAAGCCGGCGGCGGGCATCCTCGACCGCGGAATGCGGCGGCCAGGCGCGATCGCCGAGCCGGGCCACCGGCAGGATACCGCGCACAGCGTTGCACAGGACCACCGCATCGGCGGTTTCGATCTCGTCCCGGGCCAGCCGCCGTTCGCCGGCCGCGAACGCGCGCAGCGCCCACGTGCGGCAGACCCCGACGATGCCGCACTGGCCCAGCGGCGGCGTCCACCAGCGGCCCTCCCGCAGCACGAACAGATTGGCGGCGGTTGCGGCGATGACATCGCCTTCGATGTCCTGCATCAGACCTTCATCGATGTTGGGATCGCACCATTCGGCGCGCGCCAGGATCTGTTCGAGCCGGTTGCAGTGCTTGATTCCCGCCAGCAGCGGCTGCCGCGACAGGCGCGTGTCGCACCAGCGCAACACCAGTCCGCCCGGCCGCATCGGCGGCGGCGGCGCCGATGCTGACAACATCCACACCTGCGGGGCATCCGGTATCGGCGTGTAGCCGCGGCCGCCGCTGCCACGGGAGACGATGAGTTTGATCACCGCGTCGCGATGGATCGACAGCCAATCGTGCAGTTCGGTGTCGAGACGCTCGGCCGACGGCAGCGGAATCCGCAGCCGCGCCGCGCCCAGCGCGAGCCGCGCGCGATGCCCCGGCCACCATGGAATCGCACCGCCGATCGCACGCATGGTCTCGAAGACGCCGTCGCCATAGGCGAAGCCACGGCCTTCCGCCAACACTGCATCGACACCGTCTTCGATACGTTCATCGCCCACGAACAGCCGCGCGCTCATGCGTCTACGCCCAATGCTTTGAGCAGACCCCGCGCCTTGGCGCGGGTCTCGTCGAGTTCGCGCTGCGGATCGGAGTCGGCGACGATGCCGGCGCCGGTGCGGAAACGCAGCGTGCTGCCGCCGGACGCGTCGCCTTCCACTTCGGCGCTGCGGATCAGGATATTCAGATCGAGGTCGCCGTCGCGATTGAGCCAGCCGAACGCACCGGTATAGGCGCCGCGCCCCGTGCTTTCCAGCTCGGCGATGATCTGCATACAGCGCACTTTCGGGCAGCCGGTGATGGTGCCGCCGGGAAACACCGCGCGGATCGTCGCGCCTGGCGTGGTGCCCTCATGCAGACGCCCGCGCACATTGCTGACGATGTGATGCACGTGCGAATAGCTTTCGACCGTCATCAGCTCATCGACTTCGACGCTGCCCGGTACGCAGACGCGGCCTAGGTCGTTGCGTTCGAGATCGATCAGCATCACGTGCTCGGCGCGCTCCTTCGGATGGCCAACGAGTTCGCGGATGCGCGCCGCGTCGTCGTCGCCGTCGAAGCGTGGGCGGGTCCCGGCGATCGGCCGGGTTTCGACCACGTCGCCCCTCACCGACACCAGCCGCTCCGGCGAAGAACTCACCACCGCCCACGGCGCGCCTGAGGTCTCGCCCGCGAACAGACCCGCGAACGGCGCAGGGCTGGCTGCGCGCAGCCGCGCATACAGCGCGGCGGGATCCAGCGCCTGCGCGAAGCGCGCGTGCCATCCGCGCGAGAGATTCACCTGGAACACATCGCCAGCGGCGAGGTAATCCAGAATGCGTGAAACGCTGCGGATGAAGGCGTCGGGCGCATCGTCCTGCAGCACCTGTGGCGGCTGCCATTCCGGCAACGGCGCAGGATCGGCTGCGTCGATATCGGCAAGGATGTCTTCCAGCATCGCCGCAGACTCGCGCTCGGCGATCGCAAAGCACTCGCCGGTCACGTGATCGCGTAGCACGGCGGCCGGACAGCGCAGTGCCAGCGCCACCGGCAATGCGCCCTCGGCCTGCGGCAGATGCAGCACCGGTTCCACCTGCGCGGCGAGTTCGTAGGCGAGGAATAGAGCCCAGCCACCGCGGAACGGCCAGCGGGGCTCTTCGCGAGAGGTGCGCAGCGCACGCCAGCGGTCGTCGAGCAGCGCGAGAAAATCGTGGCCTCCGCTCGGATCGAATACGCGGGCATCGTCCTGGTCGCGGACCTGAGCATCGCGATCGAGCCGCAGCGCTTCGCCACTGGCGACCAGCAGCATGTCCCAGCGCCCCATGCCCGATCGAAGCGGGCCCGAACGAAGCGGGCCCGAACGAAGCTGCGAATCCCCGGTCTGCAGCAACGAGGAGGTGGACTGCAGCAGCAGCGGATAGCGCGCGGGCGCCTGTCGATGCAGGCGCAGCAGATCGCAATCCGCAGGCAGCGCGCGGGTGACGATCATGCGGGCGACGTCGCGAAGGAAATTACAGTCTGCCGAAGACCAGGGTGCCGTTGGTGCCGCCGAAGCCGAACCCGTTCGACACCGCGATGTCGATCCTCTTCTCGCGCGCGATCTTCGGCACGTAGTCGAGATCGCAGCCCTCGCCGGGCGTATCGAGGTTGATCGTTGGGGGGATGATGCCTGTGTGCAACGCCATTACCGAGAAGACGGCCTCTACGCCGCCAGCGGCACCGAGCAGGTGGCCGGTCATCGACTTGGTCGAAGAGACCATGGTCCTGTAAGCGTGATCGCCGAGTGCGCGCTTGATCGCAAGGGTTTCGGCAAGATCGCCGAGCGGCGTCGAAGTGCCGTGGGCGTTGAGGTACTCGACTTGATCCGGATTGATGCCGGCATCCCTGAGCGCGGCCACCATGCAGCGCGCGGGACCTTCGCCGTTCTCGCTGGGCGCGGTCATGTGGAAGGCGTCGGCGCCCGCGCCGAAACCGCGCAGCTCGCAGTAGTTGCGTGCGCCTCGTGCTTTGGCGTGTTCTTATTCCTCGATGACGATGATGCCGGCACCATCGCCCTTCACGAAACCGACGCTGTCCTTGTCCCAGGGACGCGACGCGCGTGCGGGC
>JANLSB010000569.1:0-3362 GCA_031362125.1 Lysobacterales bacterium
GCTGCGCGTGATCTCCGAACATCCCTACCGGGTCGAAGTCGATGGTCCGGGCCAGGAGAAACAAGTCGCCTTCATCCAGGATTTCGAGGTCGAAGCCAGCCGCCCCGATCTCAATGTCGTCGACTTCAACGCGAGTTTCGAGGACGCATTCGCGCAGATATGGCGCGGCAACGCCGAGAACGATGGTTTCAACCGCCTGATCCTCGCTGCGAATCTGTCGTGGCGGCAGGTCGCGATGCTGCGCGCGTATTGCAAGTATCTGCTACAGGTCGGCGTGCCTTTTTCGCAGAGTTATGTCGAGGGCACGTTCGGGCGCTATCCGATCATCGCCCGCCTGTTGATCGAACTGTTCGAAGCGCGTTTCGACCCGGTCACCGGCATCGAAAGCAAGGTCGACATCAAGGCGGGGATGGAACTATTCCGTCATCAACTGTCGGCGCTCGCAGGCAGCGATGAGGCGATGCTGGCAGCGGTTGAGCCGGTGATCGCGGCGCGCTCCGGCAAGCGTCAGACCCAGCTCGAAACCACCCGTCAGGCGATCACCGTCTTGCTTGATCGCGTATCCAGTCTCGACGAAGACCGCATCCTGCGCGGCTTCGTCAGTGTCATCGAGGCCACGCTGCGCACCAACTACTACATCCGGTACCGGAACGGCGTGCGCGCCGACGGTGGCCCCGCCGATTACCTCAGCTTCAAGTTCGACGCATCGAAAGTGCCGGATTTGCCGAAGCCGCGTCCTTACCGCGAAATCTTCGTCTGCGGCCCGCGCGTCGAAGGCGTGCATCTGCGCTTTGGTCCGGTGGCGCGCGGCGGCCTGCGCTGGTCGGATCGACGCGAAGACTTCCGTACCGAAGTGCTGGGCCTGGTGAAGGCGCAGATGGTGAAGAACACCGTGATCGTACCGGTCGGTTCAAAGGGTGGTTTCTTCTGCAAACAGCTGCCCGATGCATCGGTCGATCGCGATGCCTGGTTCAATGAAGGCGTGGCCTGCTACAAGCGTTTCATCAACGGCCTGCTCGACATTACCGACAATATCGTCGGCGGCAAAATCGTGGCGCCCGAGGGTGTGGTCCGCTATGACGGCGACGATCCGTATCTTGTCGTCGCCGCCGACAAGGGCACTGCGACGTTCTCGGACATCGCCAACGGCATCGCCCGTGCCCACGGTTTTTGGCTCGACGACGCGTTCGCGTCCGGCGGCTCGGTCGGTTACGACCACAAGGGCATGGGTATTACCGCGCGCGGCGGCTGGGAGTCGGTCATGCGCCATTTCCGCGCATTGGGCCGCGATTCGCAGACCGCCGACTTCACCTGCGTTGGCGTCGGCGACATGTCCGGTGATGTGTTCGGCAACGGCATGCTGCTGTCGAAGCACATCCGTCTGTTGGCCGCGTTCGACCATCGCCATATTTTCCTCGACCCGGCCCCGGATGCCGCGATCTCGTTCAAGGAACGCGAGCGCATGTTCAAGCTGCCGCGTTCGAGCTGGGACGATTACGACAAAGCCCTGGTCAGCAAAGGCGGCGGCGTCTATCCGCGTTCCGCGAAATCGATCGCGCTGTCGCCGGAAATCAAGCTTGCGCTGGGCATCGAAGCGGATGTCGCGGCGATGAGCCCGATGGAGCTGATGAACGCGGTCCTGAAGGCGCCGGTCGATCTGCTCTGGAACGGCGGTATCGGTACCTACGTCAAGGCGGCCAGCGAAACCCATGCCGATGTCGGCGATCGCGCCAACAATGGCCTGCGCGTCAACGGCGGCGAGCTGCGCTGCAAAATGGTGGGCGAGGGCGGCAATCTGGGTCTGACCCAGCTCGGCCGCATCGACGCCGCACTCAACGGCGTGCTGCTCAACACCGACTTCATCGACAATTCGGCCGGCGTCGACACTTCGGACCACGAAGTCAACATCAAGATCCTGCTCAATGGCGAAGTGCAGCGCAAGAAGCTGACCATGCCCGAGCGCAACAAGCTGCTGGCGTCGATGACCGACGAGGTCGCGCAGTTGGTGTTGAACGACAATTACCGCCAGAACCAGGCACTGAACCTGATGCAGCGGATGAGCCTGTCGCGCCTGGGGTCCAAACAGCACTTCATCCGCACCCTCGAATCGCAGGGTCTGCTGGACCGCCAGATCGAATACCTACCCAGCGATGCCGAGATCGCCGAGCGCAAATCGCGCCGGGTCGGGCTGACCCGGCCCGAGCTGTCGGTGCTGCTGTCGTACGCGAAGATCGTGCTGTTCCAGCAACTGCTCGCTTCCGACGTACCGGAAGATCCCTACTTGTCGAAGGAACTCGTTCGCTACTTCCCGCAACCGCTGCAGCAGAAATACGCCAAGGGGATGGAGCAGCACCGTCTGAAGCGCGAAATCATCGCCACCGCGGTGACCAACTCGCTGGTCAATCGCATGGGCGCGACCTTTGTTCTGCGGATGACCGAAGACACCGGCCGCAGCCCGGGCGAAGTCGCGAAGGCCTTCACCATCACCCGCGAAACGCTGGACGCACGCGAACTGTGGGCGCAGATCGATGCGCTCGACGGCAAAGTGCCGGAGTCGGTGCAGGTCGATGCTCTGCAGGTCATCTGGTCGCTGCAGCGCTCGATGACGCGCTGGCTGCTGTCACGGCCGGGTGCTATTCCGGACATCACCGCTGCGGTGAGCCGCTATCACGACGGTTTCCGTGAGATCCGCGCCGGTTCTGGAATACTCCCGCCGACGATGCGACCAGACTACGATGCCAGTTTCGTCGACTGGAAAGCCAAAGGGTTGCCTGAGCCTTTGGCGAAACAGCTGGCGGCATTGCCGTATCTGGAATGGTGTTGCGACATCATCGAAGTCGCGCGTGCACGCAAGCTCAAGCCGGTGGACGTGGCCAAAGCCCATTTCCGTCTTGGCGGTGCGCTGAAGCTGCCTTGGCTGTATGCCCAGATCGACACGCTGGCGGTCGACGGTCGCTGGCATGCGGTTGCGCGGGGTTCGTTGCGCGATGAACTCGCGACCCAGCAGCGCCTGCTGACGATGCAGGTCCTGGATGCGCCAGGCGCCAACGCCGACGCCAAGCTGAAGCACTGGATCGAGCGAGACGACGCCTCGCTTCGCTTCACGCTGACGATGTTGGGCGAACTTGCGGCGCAGAAGTCGATGGACTACCCGACCGCCTCGGTCGCAGTCAGGCGGCTGTCGATGCTGTCGGCGGAAGGTTGATCGGCTATGCTCGTCGCGAGGGCGTAGGCTCTCGCGACCGGAGTCGACCGTGACAGCGAAGCGCATCGCTTTTCTCGCCAGTACCACCGCCGACGCCAAGTCGGCTCTGGCGGCGATGACTGCGCGATATGGTCAGCATGCGCCCGACGATGCCAAT
>JANLSB010000576.1:0-5041 GCA_031362125.1 Lysobacterales bacterium
GGTCGGTTCGTCGAGCAGCATGAGATCGCTCGGCATCATCAGCGCACGGGCCACGTTCAGGCGTACCCGCCAGCCGCCGGAGAAGTCCGACACCGGCTTTGGATGGGTCTCGGCCGGGAAACCCAGACCGTGCAGCAGCCGCCCAGCGCGGGCGCTGGCGTCGTATCCGTTCAGCTCTTCCAACCGGTGATGGGCTTCGGCCACCGCTTCCCAATCCTCGGCGGCGAAAGCATTGGCCTCGGCCTGCACCGCTGAATGCACCTCGACATCGCCCGACAGCACGAAGTCCAAGGCCGGGTCCGGCAGCGGCGGGGTTTCCTGGGCCACGCTGGCGATCCGCGCCTTGCCGGGCAGGTCCAGGTCGCCCTTGTCGGGCTCCAGCTCGCGCATCAGCGCAGCGAACAAAGACGTCTTCCCGGCGCCGTTGCGGCCGACCACGCCTACCCGCCAGCCGGCATGCAGGGCCATGTCGACATCGGACAACAGCAGGCGCTCGCCCCGGCGAAGGGCGAAATTGCGGAACGAAATCATGGGTCGGAAAGACTCTGGAACACGGCGGACACCAACCGGGCCGGCGATTTTACGCCGTGGGCCGCGTTTCCGGGGGCGATAAACCCCGACGGAGACATCATCTTTATACGGATCATACGTTTGACCCCCCAGCAGACGCGTGTTACACCCCCGTGAATCTGATTTCATATCCGCCCACATGGAGTTCACTGTGAATCGACACCCGCTCACCGCCGGCCTGTTGCTGGCGCTCGCCGCCGCACCGGCATTCGCCCAATCCGCACCCGAGACCCAGAACGAGGAGAACGCCCTCGACACCGTGATCGTGACCGGCACCCGCACCGCAACCCGGACCGTGGCCACATCGCCGTCGCCGATCGACGTGATCACCCCGGCTGCGCTGCAAGCCACCGGCACCACCGAGCTGGCGACTGCGCTGTCGCGCGCCCTGCCCTCGCTGAACTTCCCGCGCCCGGCCATCACCGACGGTACCGACGCGGTGCGCCCGGCGCAGCTGCGGGGCCTCGCCCCCGATCAGGTGCTGGTGCTGGTGAACGGGAAGCGCCGTCACACCACCGCGCTGATCAACCTCAACGGCAGCCAGGGCCGCGGCTCTTCGCCGGTCGACCTGAATGCGATTCCGATTTCTGCGATCCAGCGGGTCGAAGTGCTGCGCGACGGCGCCTCGGCCCAGTACGGCTCCGACGCCATCGCTGGTGTCGTCAACATCGTGCTGAAGGGCAGCGACCATGGCGGCAGCATCGCCGTGAATGCAGGCCAGTACAGCGCCGGCGACGGCCAGCAAGTGCAGATCGCAGGGGATGTCGGTATCAAACTCGGCGAAAGCGGTTCGCTGCACCTGGCCGCCGAAGCGCGCAACCAGGACCAGACCGATCGCGCGCGTCCCTACGTGCTGACGCCGGGCGTGACCGTGCGCCCGGCCATCGCGCCGCCGCCGGGTGAAGTGGTGCAGCGCTATGGCGACCCGGAGGTGAAACAGTACGCGGTCTCGGCCAACGGCGAATTCCTGGTCAACGATGCGCTGACGTTCTACGGCTTCGCCAATGCCAGCCGCCGCAATGCGCTGTCGAACGGCTTCTACCGCACAGCGTTGGACACCCGCAACGTCCCCGCAATCTATCCGAACGGCTTCCTGCCGCAGATCCGCAATATCGCCGAGGACCGCGCGTTCGTGGTCGGCCTGCGCGGCCTGACCGTGCTCGATTGGGATGTCGACCTCAGCTACAACTATGGCAACAACGATCTGAGCTTCGGTGTCGAGAACAGTCTCAACCGCAGCCTCGGTGCCGCTTCGCCGACCAGTTTCGATGCCGGCGCGCTGGAAATCACCCAGCACGTGTTGAACCTCGACGTCACCCGCGGCTTCGACGTGAGCTGGCTGTCGTCGCCGCTGAACGTCGCCTGGGGCCTGGAATGGCGCGGCGAAGGCTTCCAGCAAACTGCGGGCGAACTCGCGTCCTACGTCAATGGCGGCGTGCTGATTCCGCCGGTGCCGCCCGCGACCGTGGGCACGCCGGCGCCGTCGGGTTCGCAGGTGTTTCCGGGCTTCCGCCCCGCCGATGGCGGCGATTTCAGCCGCGAAAGCTACTCCGTCTATCTCGATCTGGAAGCGAACATCACCGACAAGTTCAATGTCGGCTTCGCCGTCCGCGCCGAGGACTACAGCGACTTCGGCGACACCACCTCAGGCAAGTTGTCCGCACGCTACGACTTCACCGACAAGGTCGCGCTGCGCGGCACGGTGTCCACCGGTTTCCGCGCGCCTTCGCTGCAACAGCAGTTCTTCCGCTCCACCGCTACCAACTTCATCGGCGGCGTGCCGTTCGATATCCGCACCTTCCGCGTCAACGATGCGGCCGCGATCGCGCTTGGCGCCGAGCCGCTCAAGGCCGAGGAATCGAAGAATCTCAGCCTCGGTCTGGTGCTGCAACCGATCGACAATCTGTATGTCACCGTCGACGCCTACCGCATCGACATCGACGACCGCGTCATGCTGTCGGAGAACCTGACCTCCGCCGCAGTACGCGCCTTCCTCAATGCAACCGTCGATCCGGCGCTCGGTGGCGGCCGCTATTTCACCAACGCCATCGATACCAGCACCAAGGGGGTCGACATCATCGGCACCTATCGTTGGGACATCGGCGGGGGCAACCTCGACCTCACCGCTGGTTACAACTACAACAAGACCACCGTCGAACGGATCGCGCCGAATCCGGCGGCGCTGACTACGATCGATCCGACCGCAGTGCGCATCGGCCGGGTCGAAGTGGGCCGGCTCACCGTGGGCGCACCGCGCGACAAGTTCCAGCTCGGCGGGATCTACAACATCGGCAGCTGGAAATTCGGCGCCAACGCGACGCGCTACGGCGAGTTCAGCGTGCTGTTCGGCAACAATCCCGCCGTCACCACGCGCGATCAGACCTTCGACCCGCAGTGGACGCTGGACCTCTCCGGCAGCTACGCGCTCGGCAACTGGGACTTCACCCTCGGCGCCGACAACGTGCTGAACGACTACCCGGATGAAGTGCTGTTCGCCAACTCGACCAGCGGGCAGCTGCCGTACAGCGCCAGTTCGCCGAATGGTTTCAACGGTGCGTACGTCTATGGACGCATCGGCTACAAGTGGTAAGCGGGCGGTTCCGGTTCCGCTGAAATACAGAACCCCCGGCTTGGCCGGGGGTTCTTGTTTTCAGGCAGTGCATCCGCGATCGGGCGGCTGTCTCGAGCGTCGATGCCCTGACCCGCCTGCTCAACCACCCGGCTTCAGTTGCCCGATCGCTTCGAGCGATGCAATGCGCCGCTGTTCGGTCGCATCGAAGCGTTGGGCGCGCAGCGTCGCAATGGCCTGCGCGCGTGCCGCTGCGGACAGCGTGCGATCCGCATCGATGCGCGAGCGTGCGAACAGATACGCCTCGACACGCTCGTCCCATCGGGCGTTCGCTTCGTCGAGTTCGGCCAGACGCTGCGCCGCCTCCTTGCCCCACAGCGCTTCGCGTTCGGCGGCGCGCTGCTGTTGCGTCGATCCGTGTTGCTCGAACCCGCGATCCTGATCGGCCACGACGCTGGCTGTGTCGGCCTCGATCCTGGCCGATACACCTTCGGAATGATCCTGCAAGGCCAGATCCAGATCGGCCAGCAGTTCCTTTTTACGGGCGGCACTCAGACTGCCGTCGGCGGCGATGGCCATGCGCTTGAGCGTGTGCGCCGCAAGCGCTTCCTCTTCCGCGAAGAATGCCGTGGCCATCGCTTCGCCCAGCGTCTGTCTGCGCAGCGCCGCGACCTTCGTGAGCCGGTCCTGCGGATCGCTCAACTGCCCGAGCCTCGAATCGGTAAGCCGCTGCAGGTAGTTCGCGTAGCGATCGAAGGACGCCAACACGGTCTGCGCATGTCGCGGTCCGTAGCGGCCCAGCAGGTGCGATGACAGCAACTGCCTGATCTGCGCCAGATCGCGCTCACCGATCAGGCTCAGGTGATAGTCGAACAGGCGCCGCAGCTTCAGATCCAGCACGACATCGCCGTTCGCATCCAGCGTCACACCGCCATCAACCTCGGTATCGCGCAGCGAACTGCGTTCCGGCACAAATGCGGCGTAGGCACCATCCACCACGCTGGGCGAACCGGCCGATGCGCGCGTCGAGGATGTTGCTTCGCTTCGTGCAGCTTCGGCCCCGGCATCGGATCCGGAACGTTCGCCCGCCCGCCATGACTGGATCGATGCTGCGATGCCGAGCACCGCAGCACCGATCCACAGCGCACGCGCCTTGCTCACAGGCCCAGTGTTTTCAGGCGGTTCGCCTGCGCCCGCAATACACTGGACGGGCTGGAGGAGAACAGACCGCGCAGACCGAGGACCTGGTTCACCTCATCGAGATGGTTCCAGCCGTAGTCGTCGCGCAGCACCGTGCCCCAGTGGGAAGAACAACGCCCGACCAGACCATCGTTCTGCTCGAAGCCGAAGAACAGGCTGCTTGCGCCGAGTGCCGGATCGCTGATGTCGAGAATATTCGTCAGCACCGAAGTGCCGCCCAGGGAGTAATAGCGGACACCATTGACCGACGCTGCGCCACTGCCGCAGGCCGTTGTCGGCTTGCCCTGTGGATGCAGGGCATTGAAGCGCGCCGAGCCGGCCGTGCTCAGCGATGCCAGTGCGCCCAGTGCGTTCTGCGGATCGCTGTTGCCTGACAGGGCGCCCAGAAAGCTGCTTAACGCATTGACGAAGGCGTTGACAAGCGGGCGAAGCGGCGAACCGGGCGGCAGCACTGTACTGACCGCATCGGCCACAGGTGTCCCTGTATGGGGCGAGCCCAACGCCGTGACCGACGCTACCAGATCCGGACGTACCGAGGCGACATAGCGCGCGGTCGGGCCACCATGACTGTGACCGATCAGATTGAACTTCTGCTTGGGTACGCCGGTGACTGCGCGCAGCCTGTCCAGATCGCGGATCAGCTGCTCGCCGCGCACTTCAGAGAAATTGCTGGCGGAGACACTGGCGGTATAGACCTTGGCG
>JANLSB010000643.1:0-2280 GCA_031362125.1 Lysobacterales bacterium
ATGCCCATCGGTTCCAGCGGCCAGGTCATACCGATCTTATAGACGCGGATGCCCAGATCGGCGCAGGCACGGTTGTCGAGACCGAGATATTCCAGCGCCTGCAGCACGTCGAGATAGCTCTTGCCGGTGGTGACGATGCCGAGACGCGGATTGGGCGAATCGATCACGATGCGATCGAGCCTGTTGGCGCGCGCGAATGCCTGCGCAGCGCTCACCGCATAGCGATGCAGGCGCATTTCCTGATCCAGCGGCGCATCCGGCCAGCGGATGTTCAAGCCGCCCGGTGGAATCTTGAAATCGTCGGGCGTGATGATGTCCAGGGCAAGCGGATTGACGTCGACCGACGCCGACGACTCCACGGTTTCGGCGATCGTCTTGAAGCCGACCCATCGACCTGTATAACGCGACATCGCCCAACCGATCAGGCCCATGTCGAGAATGTCCTGCACGCCGGCCGGATTCAGCACCGGCATCAGCGCGGACTGGAATTCGCCTTCGCTGCCGTGAGGCAGGGTGGAACTGCGACAGGCATGGTCGTCGGCGGCCAGCGCCAGCACGCCGCCGTGACGGGAGGTACCGGCGGCATTCGCATGTTTGAACACGTCGCCGCAGCGGTCCACGCCGGGCCCCTTGCCGTACCACATGCCGTACACGCCCTCGACCTTGGCGCCCGGGAACAGGTTGGTCTGCTGGGTGCCCCAGACCATGGTGGCGCCGAGGTCTTCGTTGAGGCCTGGCGTGAATTTCACTCCGGCTTCGGCCAGATGCTTCTTGGCCCGCCAAAGTTCCAGATCGAACCCACCCAACGGACTGCCGCGATAGCCGCTGATGAAACCGGCGGTCTTCAGCCCGGCCGCCTGATCGCGCAGCCGCTGCATCAGCGGGAGGCGGACCAGGGCTTGCACACCTGACAGGTAGATTCTGCCCTCGGTTTGGGTGAACTTATGGTCCAGGGTGTAAGCGCGGTCGACAGCCGGGCGGTCGGCCGCGGCCGAGGCGGTGGTGCCGGCGGCCGGCGAGCGGAGGTCGGTGGAGCTGGTCATGAGGTCTGGCGTCCCTGGCGCTACCGGCGCGGATGCGGCACCGGCGCTTGGCTGGCGGTGAGGCGAAGGCGGAATCTCGAGTGAAAATTTTAGCAGGGACGTGGATTTGAGCGCAGTTGCGGGTCCGGGGCGCCAACAGCATGGGGTGCATTGCAGAGAGCGAAACCGCGTGGTCTGACGAAATAAAATGGTACGCATTTGGCACAATCGTGCAAAGTGTGACTCAATACGCAGACGGTAGGTGCCCAAATCGCGGATTTTGCGGGGGTAACGATCGTGAGAAAAATCAGGGGGATAACCGTTTGCTGGCTGTAAAATCAAGGCCTTGGCGCGGAAATTGCTTGGACTGTCTCTGGTGTTGCGTGCTTCGCCCGCCATCGGACCGGGAAACCGGCTCATGGGCGGGTTTTGTCGTGTCAAGTTGTATCAACGGCGTTACATAGCGGTATTCAACTAACTAGTCCGCAACTCCGGGGGAATTCGGGGTTGCGTCACCGGGATACGGGCAGCGGTCGCGTCGGGGCGGCCGGGTCCAAGGGGAAGTTTCAGTGCTAGCCAATTTGACTTGCATTGCCGATAAAGCGCGTCGTTCCATCGCCGCCGCTATCGTTTTCGGCGTCGCATTCGTCGCGAGTCCGGTCGCCTGGTCGCAGAATGCGGTCAACAGCGCCACGGTCACGCCTCCGGCCACGGTCACCGACCCCAACAACGCGAACAACTCCGCGACCGACAGCGATGCGATCGCGCGCGCGTCCAATCTGAGTCTCACCAAGACCGCGAGCCCGAGTCCGGTCGCCGTGGGTCAACTCCTGACCTATACCCTCACCGTCAGCAACGCCGGCCCCAGTGCAATCCTTGCCGCCGGCACGCTCAGCATCGTCGAAACTCTTCCGGCCGGCTTGACCAGCTGTAGCTTCACCCCGTCCGCAGGCACATTCACCGTCGGCACCATCGCGTCGGGCGCCACCGGGACCGGTACTTGGACTGGCGTTTCCATCGCCAGCGGCGGCAACGCCACCTTGACCATCGCGTGCACAGTCGGCACTGCCGCTGCCGCCAGCATCACCAACACCGCCACCGTCGTGCCGCCGACCGGCACGACCGATCCCGATTGCACGGGCGCCCCGGTCACCTGCACTGGCGGCAACACCGGCAGCGTCACTACGCCTGTCAACCGCCCGCAGCAGACGATCACGAAGACGGCGAGCGCCGCATCGTTCACCGTTGGCGTACCGGC
>JANLSB010000664.1:0-2473 GCA_031362125.1 Lysobacterales bacterium
TGCAGGTCGTCGCGCTTCTTGCCGTTGACCCGCAGTTTGTCGCCGTTGATCTGGGTGTCGACCTTCAGTTTGGCGTCCTTGATCGCGGCCTGGATTTTCTTTGCCAGTTCGCGTTCGATGCCCTGCTGCACCTTGATTTTCTGCCGGGCGCCAGCGAGGTTGGTGTCGATGTCGCCAGCATCGAGACAGCGGGCGTCGATCTTCCGCGCGATCATCCTCAGCCGCAGGATGTCCTGCATCTGCTGCAGCTGGAATTCACTGGGCGCGGTGAGCGCAACGGTGCTGTCCTCGAGGGCGAAAGTCGCATCCACGCCTTTGAAGTCGAAGCGGGTGGTCAGCTCGCGATTGGCCTGATCGACCGCGTTGGTGAGCTCGTGCAGATCGACTTCGGAGACGATATCGAAAGAGGGCATGGCGGCGTTGGTGCGGATGGGGTGCGTAGGTTAACCCATCGCAGGGCGGGCCCTGGCCCGCCGTTACGGCGTATCGGGTCGCTTCAAACGATACTCGAAGGGCATTGCTCATCGCGACTTCAACGGCATTGCCGCAATGGCGGGCCAGGGCCCGCCCTTCGTCAAATCTTCACAAGCTCCACCCGGCGGTTCTTGGCACGGCCGTCTTCGCTGCCGTTGTCGGCCAACGGCTTGTCCTGGCCGAAGCCCTTGGATTGAAGCCGTGCGGGATCGATGCCGAGCCCGACCAGCGCGCCCAGCACGCTGCGGGCACGCGCTGTCGAGAGTTCCTGATTGTGCGCGGGCGTGCCGGTGTTGTCGGTGTGCCCTTCGATCGACAGCTTCAGAGCCGGGTTGCCGTCCAGTAGTTTCTGGATTTCGGCAAGGACCGGCTGCGCGTCGGGGCGCAGGGTCGCTTTGTCCACGTCGAAATTGATGTACAGCGCCACTCGGCCGTTGGTGTCGATGGCTTTTTTCATCGCCGAAGCGTCGAGGAAGCCGAGCGACTGTTTCATGCCTTCGCGCTCCAGTACGATGACCTCACCGTGCAGCGGGATCGCGCCTGTGCTGACCTGGATCCAGTACTCCTTGCCGCCCTGACGGATCAGATAGGTGTGGTTTTCGCAACCGTAGTCGCCGGCGCAGGTGCCGTAGTAGTGCTTGTCCACGACATCGCGACCGCCGAAGGCGTCGACCACCTCACCGGTGTACTGGGTCTGGCTGATGCGCACGCCGCCGAGGTCGCGGATCGCGTTCTCGTAGTTGCGCTGGAATTCGATCGAGGTGTACTGGCGCTGGTCCGGATTGGTGAGCTGGAACTTGTCGTGGACGATCTTGCCTTCGATCGAGACGATCCTGTTGCCCGCGATCATGTGCGCGCGATCGAAATTGATGTTGCGGTCCTTCTCGGCGAATACGGTTTTCAGGCCTTCGGGAGCCTTGAAGAACGGGAACGGCGGCAGGGTCGCAGTGCTTTCAGGGATGCTGGCAGGGTCGAATTCGGCCGGTGCTGCGGGTGGGGTGACCTCGGCGGGTGCGGCAGGCGCTGTGGGTGCCGCTTCAACGACGGGCGTGGGTTCCGCCGGGGCGACGGCGGGGGTTCCGCTGCTGCCGCGGTCGCAGGCGGTAAGAGACAGCGCAGCCAGCGACGACAGGCAGAGCAGGCGCAGGGCGCGGACGACGTGCGGCGACATGGCGGATCCTCGTTGTGTAATGACCGGGGCAACTTACATCGAAAACGCGAAAATCGGCAGCAATGGGTCACTCCTGTGAAACATCCTGTCGCATTCGGATGCTGGCGCTGGGTGGCGGCTCCCCTCATCCTGCACGCATGATTCCCCATCGCCCCATCGGGCCCGTCGGCGCGCATCGCTGGCGCGCGGCCCTGTTCATGCTTGCCGCAGTCGGCCTGTTCGCCCTGATGGACGCGGGTTTGAAACTGCTGTCGACGCATTATCCGCCGCTGCAGGTGACAGCGCTTCGTGGCGGCGTTTCACTGCTGCTTGTGTTGCCTTGGGTGCTGATGACGGTGGGCGCGCGTAGTCTGTTCCGCGTGCGCTGGCCGCTGCATCTGCTGCGTGGCGTGCTTGGGATCAGCATGATGGCGGCGTTCGTGTTTGCGCTGCGCACGCTGCCGCTGTCGACCGCCTACACCATCTTCTTCATCGCGCCGCTGCTGATCACGGCCCTGTCGGTGCCGATCCTGGGCGAACGGGTCGGGCCACGGCGCTGGGCCGCGATCATCGTCGGGTTTCTTGGCGTGCTGGTGGTGCTGAGGCCGACCGGCGAAGGCATCGGCAGTCTGGCCGGGCTGGCGGTGCTGCTGGCGGCGCTGGGCTATGCGGTGTCGGCAATCACCGTCAGAGTGCTGGCCCGCACCGACAGCAGTCAGGCAATCGTCGTCTGGCTGCTGGCTTCGATGGCGTTCGGTGCCGGTTTTCTGGCGCTGCCCCATTGGGTGCCGATCCGCAGCGCGGATCTGGGCTTGATCGCGGGCGTGGGTATCGCCGGCGCGCTTGGCC
>JANLSB010000729.1:0-3839 GCA_031362125.1 Lysobacterales bacterium
CCCCGACATGCCGCAGAGCGATGCCATGAAAAAGGTGGCGACGGCGCAGGCCACCGAGATGCTGAAGACCGGCGATGCCGAAACCCGCGCCAAGACCGCCGCAGGCATTTTTTTCGGCTCCTATTACATGAATACCCGGGCACGCCCCGCATACTGCAAACAGCGCGGCGTCGACTTGGCGCCATTCGTCGCCGCATTCGATCGGGCCCATCGCGAAGAATTGACCCGCGCCCGCGAAATCTTCGTGCGTGGCGGCATCGATCCCGAATCGATGGTGCCGAAAATCCAGGATCAGTTCGTCGCGATGGTCGAACAGGACATGAAGGATTTCGCGGCCGGTGCGAAGGTGCCGCCGGACAGCGCCTGCACCTTGTTCAACGAAAATTCGACCCTGATCGCCGAAGCCATCCAACTGCCGCCAGAAGTGAAGCGGACGCTGCTGGCGAAGTATTGAGCAAACCAGCGCTCAGGCCGCGTACGCACGCAGCAGCGCATCCAACCCTGCATCCAGTACCGCCATGTCGTCGTCGTATTTGAGATGGCGATCGAGTGCCAGCACCGCAACCCCGTGGCTGTACGCCCACAGGACATTCAGCAGCAGTCTTGGATCTCCCGGGCGCAACATGCCCTCGGCCTGCAATCGCAGAACACCGCTGAGCAGCAGCATGAACGTATGCTGCGCGGCCTCGCTGGAGAACAGCAGCGCCGGCCCCTGTTCCAACGGCGCTGACGGCAGATCGCGGCGCAGCACATTCGCGAACATCAGTCTGAAAAAGTGTTCGTCCTCCAATGCGAAACGGACGTATCCGCGCAGACCTCGACGCAGTTGCTCCAGCGCCAGCGGCGCATCGCCGATTTCGTGGGCGATGCGTTCGCCGAGCCTGCGGAAGCCGAGTTCGCCGACCTTGAACAGCAGCGCGGCCTTGTCGGGGAAGTAATGGTAGGGCGCTGTACGCGACACCTCCGCGCAGCGTCCCAATTCCCGCAGAGACAGAGCGTCGACGCCACGCGAGGCGATGATCTCGGCCGCCTTCGCGATCAGGGCCTCCTCAAGGTTGGGCCGGTGATAGGTTTTTTTCGGCTTGAGCATCACTCATCTTGACAGCGTCAAAATATGCTGTCAATTTGCGGCCAGCTGATCTTGACGGCGTCAAGCTAAGGGTTCGACCATGAAGAAACACATCACAACCTCGTTGACCCTGCTCACGGCCGCGCTGTTGATCACCGGCTGCACGACAACCTATCTGGGACGTATCGTGACCATGCAGGGTCCCGACGTGGAGGACTACCGCAAGCTCCCGAGCCGGCCGGTGGCGAACGCCGCGGACGCAACCCCGATGCCGCAGGCGCTGGATGCCGATTGGATGCGCAAGACCGCGTTCACTTATGCCGGCCGCCGTATCGATGCGCCAGACAAACTCGATGCGTTGCTGCGCAACAACGGCACGACCGGATTCATCGTCGTTTCCAACGGCAAGGTCATCGACGAGCGTTATTACCACGGCTATCGGCGAGATTCGCTGTTCAAGTGCTTTTCGATCTCGAAGTCGATCCTGTCGGCCCTGTTCGGCATCGCCCAAGCGGAAGGAAAGATCGCGACCAGCGACCGCGTGGATGCGCATGTGCCCGGTGTCAAGGATGCGACGCTCGCCGGGATGCGGCTCGAATATCCCTTGGACAACCTTAGCGGCTTTGAATACGCACGTGGTTTCGCGCCGTGGAAACAGCAGCCGCGCATGTACTACACGACCGATGTGCGCAGCTATGTGACGGAGGCCGCCTTCGCGTATCCGCCGGGCACACGCTTCGTCGCCGAAGACCTCAGCCCGCTGCTGGTCGGGGTCGCATTGGAAGCTGCACTGAAGAAATCAGACCCCGATGCAACGCTCTCGGACTACACCTCACAGCGCCTGTGGCAACCGATGGGCGCGGAGTATCCCGCACAGTGGGTGCTCGATCGCGCCGAAGGCGGCATCGAAAAAACCGAGAGCGGCCTGGTGGCACGTGCAGTCGATTTCGCGCGCTTCGGTCAGCTCTTCCTCGACGGCGGGCGCGCCAATGGGCGACAGATCGTTCCGGAAGCGTGGGTGAGCGCATCGGTGACGGCACCGTCGAAAGGCAGCCCCAACCTGTTCGTCGAGGGCTTCCATCGCAAACTGTGGTGGGGCAATTTCCGACCCGGCCGCACGCGGGACGATTTCTACGCCAACGGGCATTTCGGGCAGCGGATTTACGTTTCGCCCGACAAATCGCTGGTCATTGTGCGGATGGGCAGCGACGGCGGCGACATCGACTGGACGGCCTTTCTCGCCGCCATCGCCGATGTATGGACACCAGCGCAGTGACCTCAGCGGCAGTCCGCCGGCGCCAGCCGCAACGACTGCAGCACCTTGCCGTTGGCCTCCTGCACGAATGCGGTCAGGCCCCAGGCGCCCTGCCCCAGATCGACATCGATCGCTTTCGCCAGCGGCGCTGCGCCGAGGGGCCATGGGCCCCAGAGTTTCGTGACCACACGGTCGTGGTTGAGGGTGACGCCGCCGTTTTCGCCCGCGCGCACCTCGGTCTTCACGCCATCGACGGTCTGCGCCAGCCATACCTGCGCTGACGAACCGCCCTGCCCGCTGCGCACAGCGCCAAGGCGTAGTTGCTGGCCATTGCCGCTGCGATCCAACTGCAGCGCAAGACCGGCCTGTGCCGCACCGCGTTCGGCATCGAGCGCACGCACAACCGCGGGTGCAGCGCGCCAGGTGGTCTGCACCTGCGACCCGATCATCACCTGCGGGGTGTAAACCGTCGACTGCCCGTGCGCATTCACACGTTGCCGTTGCCGCTCCGTATAGCGGGGCGATGCGAAACGGTCGGGCCAGCCCAGCTCGTCCCAGTAATCGACATGGAACGCAAGCCAGTTCGCCTGGAACTCGCCGCTGCGGAGTTTGCTCGACAGCCAGCGGTCGGCAGGTGGACAGCTGCTGCAGCCTTCCGAGGTGTACAGCTCGATCAGCGGCGTGATCTGGCCGCCGCTGCGGACCTCGCACTGACCCGCTGCGATCGCGCTGCCTGTCGCGCAGACGCTGGCCACCACGGCCCAACCCATCAGTAAACGAAACATGCCCTCTCCTCCAGCAGCCAACGATGCGACAAAGAGTCGCATCGAAGCCGGAACGGTGCGCCAGGCAGCGTGTCGTTCTGTCCCGCGTCGATCCGGAATCAGCGCGTGGTGCCGCCCCGCAGCGCCGCAACGATGGCCTCGCCCACACTGTGCGCCGACTGCGGGTTCTGGCCAGTGACCAGGCGGCCGTCGGTCACCACCTGCGCCTGCCAGTTCCCGGCGGGACGATGGATCGCGCCGCGCTGCTGCAAAGTACTGGCGAGCAGAAACGGCACCACGTGTTCGAGCTTCACCGCACGCTCTTCGTCGTCGGTGAAGGCCGCGACCTGCTTGCCTTCGACCAGATAGCGGCCGTCGCTGAGCTTGAGATTCACCAGCGCGCTGGGGCCGTGGCAGACCGCACCGACCACGCCCCCGGCCTCGTAGATGTCGCGCCCGATCCGCTGGACGCTCACGTTGTCCGGGAAATCCCACACAGTGCCGTGGCCGCCGGCATAGAGCACTGCCGCATAGCGCGAGGGATCGATGCTGTCGACGCTGGGCGTGCTGCGGATCGCGGCGCGGAAGGTCTGGTCATTCCAGTAGCGGGCGTTGACCGGATCGTCCAGATCGAGACCGTCGACCGGCGGCTCGCCGCCCTGCACCGACGCGAATTCGACCTTCAGACCGGCCGCGTCGAATACCGCGAGCGGATGGGTGACTTCACCAAGATAGAAGCCGGTCGAATCGC
>JANLSB010000736.1:0-2919 GCA_031362125.1 Lysobacterales bacterium
ACCGAAATGGTGATCGCGATCTGTGCCATGTAGATACTGATGAAGTTGCGGTCACCGAACAGATTCGGCACGAACACGAGGCAGTGGCACAAGGTACCGGCCGACAGCGCGATGGCCACATGACGGGTGCCGAGGATCGACGCCAGGCGCGGATTCCCAGGATTCTTCTCCCGCTCCTGATAAATGCTCTCCACCACCACGACCGCGTTGTCGACCAGCATGCCGATCGCCAGGAGCAAGCCCATCATCGAAAGAATATTGAGGGTGACGCCGGCGAAGTACATGAAACCGAGAGTCATCACGAAACAGATCGGAATCGCGAGGGTGACCATCAGCGTGGACGCCCAGTGGCGCAGGAAGAAATACAACACTGCGATCGACAGCAACAGACCGATCAGGCCGGCCTCGGCAAGTTCCAGCAGCGATGTGGTGACGTTCTCGCCCTGGTTCTCGATGATCTTGACCTGAACATCCTGCAGCGCAGGCTCCTTGCGGATGTTCTCCACTTCCTGCAGCGCATTGCGCGAGACCTCGACAAGGTTGGCATTGCGCTCCTTGAACACGTCGATACCGACGGCGGGGCGCCCATCCAGACGCCGGCCATACGTCATCCGCGACGGTTTGAAGCGAACGTCGGCGATGTCGCGCAGCCGCGTTCCCTTGCCGTCAACAACCAGCTCGCGCAATTGATCGAGGTTGCTGAGCTCGCCGATCGGCTGCACCCGCATCCGCATGGCGCCGTCGCTGATCTGCCCCGCAGACACAGAGAAGTTGACCGCCTGCAGACGCAGATTGAGCTCGTTGATGCCGACGTTGTGGGCGGTGAGGCGATCCGGGTCGACCGCAATCTCGACCTCGTTCGGCGGTGCGCCGGAAATCTCGACGCGGGCGACGCCTGGAATGCGTTCCAGTCTGCGTTTGAATTCGCGGTCGATCATGTCGTAAGCGCCGGTGAGGTCGCTCTGCGCGGCAAGACGCACGCGCAGCACCGGTTGATCCGTGGTCGAGAACTTCATCACGAAGTAGCGCTGCAGGTCGTCCGGCAATTCGTCGCGAATCGCATCGATCCGTTCGCGCGCGTCCGAGGCGGCGATCGCGACATCGCGGTCCCAATCGGTGAACTGCAAAAAGACATTGGCGCCCTCGGCACGCGCCGACGAGTCCATGCGTTTGATGCCGGGCATCGTCGCGATCGCTTCCTCCACCGGGCGCAGCACCGTTCGCTCAACCTCCTCGGGGGTTGAGCCGGAATACGGCACCTGCACGAAGATGAACGGTGGCGAGACCTCCGGAAAAGCCTCCAGCGGCAGCCTCAGCGCGGCAATCAGTCCGATCACGAACAGCGACACGAACAGCATCACTGCAGTCACGGGGCGGCGAATACTGAGTTCGGCGACGCTCATGCTGTGCCCTGTCCCGGAATGGCGTCGGCATCGTGGCCGATCGCGTCGGTGGCCTCGATGGCTTCGCGACGCGCGCGGCGACCGCGTTCGAGATAGTAACCGTCGGCGCGGCGGTCGAGCAGATCGTATACCACGGGAATCACCAGCAGGGTCAGCAGCGTCGACACGAGCAGGCCGCCGATTACGGTGATGGCCATCGGTGAACGCACTTCCGCGCCCTCGCCGAGCGCCAGCGCCAGCGGCAGAAACCCGAACAGCGTACACAGCGTGGTCATGATGATCGGACGCAACCGCGAACGTGCGCCTTCGACCAGCGCTTCCCGCTTGGCAACGCCCTCCTCCCGCAACTGGTTGACCTTGTCGATCAGAATGATCGCATTCTTGGTCACCAGGCCGACCAGCAGAATCAAGCCGATGAACACCACCACCGAGATCGACGAACCGGTGATCAACAAGGCCAGCACCGCACCCACCATCGCCAGCGGAATCGTGAACAGGATCACGAACGGGTGCAGCAGCGATTCAAACTGCGAAGCCATCACCAGATAGACCAGAAACACCGCCAGGGCGAAGGCGAACAGCAGCGAATTGACCGATTGGGACAGCTCTTCGCCCTGACCACCGATATGCATGCGCACGTCGGCATCGAACGGCTTCGCAGCGACCATCTCGCCAACTTCGCGGACTGCGGTGCCCAGGTCGATATCGCGCAGATTGGACGACACGATCGCCACGCGGACCTGATCGGCACGGTGGATTTCGCTCGGACCGGTGGTCGCGACCACATCGGCAACCGCGTCGAGCGTGACCGGACGGCTGCTGCCGGGATTGATGATCAGGCGTTTGATGTCTTCCAGCGAGGAACGATCGGACTCGCGGGCCCGCACCAGCACGTCGATCTTGCGATCGCGGAAACTGTAGCGCGTCGCCACTTCGCCGCGCACCTTCTGTACCACCGCATCGGCGATCTGGCGCGTGCTGAGGCCGAGCGCGCCGGCGCGATCCTGATCAAAACGGATCTGGATCTCCGGGAAACCCTGCTCCACCGTCGACTTGACGTCGGCGTAGTGCGGGTTGGCGCGCAGCATCGCGGCCATCTGCTGCCCGGCGCGCTCGATGGATGCCAGATCCTCGCCGCGCAGTTCGATTTCCAGCGGCGTCGAGAAGCTGACCAGCTCTGGGCGCGCGAAGTCGACCTGCGCGCTTGGATGCTGTTTCATCGTGTCCCGCAAACGATCGATCTCGGCGGCCTCGATCTCCTTAATACCGCCACCAAACAGGCGATCTTGCCGGGAGCTTTCATCCTTGCTGAATATGCTCTTGACAAGCGTGAGACACCGATCGAAGAAGCCCGTTCCGGCCATCACCACGGTCAGCTTGCCGATGTTCTCGCCGCTCTCGGTCGGATTGGCGTCCAGCCGCGTGCCGCTGCCGCTGACGCCAAACATCGTACGGATGCCATCGTCCTTGCTGTGCTTGAGCTGCAGTTCGCGCTGCTGACCGAAATCGACGAGGC
>JANLSB010000741.1:0-2037 GCA_031362125.1 Lysobacterales bacterium
ACATGCGCGATTACGGCGTTCCGTTACTCGAACCCATGGCCTTGCGGTGGATGCGTCACTTCCACAACAGCGCAAACGCCACGCTCGTGCCCACGGTGGCGTTGCACGACGAACTGAAAGCGATGGGCTTCCTGCATCCCCTGCGGCTGCCGCGCGCGGTCGATGGCGCCCTGTTCAACCCCTCACGCCGCGACGCTGGGCTACGCGCCTCGTGGGGCCTGGGCACAGAAGATCTCGCCGTCATCCATCTCGGGCGGATCGCACCGGAAAAAAATCTCGGGCTCGCAGTACGCGCGTTTCGCGAAATCCAGAGGCGTTGCCCCACCGCGCGTTTTGTCTGGGTCGGCGATGGCCCGGCACGCGAACAACTTCAGAAAGACAATCCGGACTTCGTGTATTGCGGCGTGCAGCGCGACGAAGCGCTCGCCCGGCACTTCGCCAGCAGCGATCTATTCCTGTTCCCCAGCCGCAGCGAGACCTACGGCAACGTCACCCTTGAGGCGATGGCCAGCGGCGTACCGACCGTGGCGTTCGACTATGGCGCCGCGCGCGAATGTCTCCGCGACGGCGAACACGGCGCTGCGGTCGCGAACGATTCCGCGGAAGGCGATGACGACTTCGTACGCGCAGCCGTGCGCATCGCCGCGGATGCGAGCCTGCGCACGCAGATGCGTCTGGCCGCTCGCGACGCGATTTCAGTGTTGCGCCCCGAGCAGGTGGCCGCCGATTTCGACGCCATCCTCCAACGTCTGGCCAAAGTGAGAACGACTCATGAGCGACATCTTTCCGCGTCGTCGGTTGCGCGCGAATGAAGCCGCCTGGTGCCTGCGCGCGAACGCGCTGTGCGGGCGCATCGTTATCCGGCGCTTCTTTTCACTGATCAGTCGCCTCGGCGACGGCGTGTTCTGGTATTCGCTGATGGTGGCGCTGGCCTTGCTCGGTGGGCATGCCGGCATGCTTGCGGCGCTGCACCTCGCCGCGATCGGCCTGATCTCGCTGGTGCATTACAAGGCATTGAAACGCTGGACGCGCAGGCCGCGCCCCTGCGCCTCCGATCTACGCATCCGCGCGTGGGTGGCACCGCTTGACGAGTTCAGTTTTCCTTCCGGCCATACGCTGCACGCGGTCGGTTTCACCATTGTCACGCTCACTTATTTTCCCGCGCTGGCATGGCTGCTGATCCCCTTCACCGCAAGCGTGGCGGTGTCGCGCGTGGTGCTCGGCCTGCACTACCCCAGCGATGTGATGGCCGCGACCGGGATCGGCAGCGCGTTGGCCTTGGGCTCGATCTGGCTACGCGAGAACGCGACGATGCTGCTGTAGATACCGTCTCGCTCACCCCCGCGCAAGTCTGTTGGGATCGAACGGTGCCTGGTGCTTTAGCACGCCATAGACGATGTGCATGAGCTTGCGCATGACGGCGCAGACCATGACTAGGCCAGGCTTGCCTGCTGCCCGTAGTCGCTGTGCGAAGGTAGCCAGGATCGGGTTGTGTCGCGACGCGACGATAGCCGGCATGAACAGGGCTGCCCGCAATGACGACGAGCCGCGCTTGCTGATGTGGCCACGCCGCTGCAGGCTGGTTCCTGATTGTGCGATTGAACAGTCCATACCGGCGTAGGCGACCCACTGTTTGGCTGTTCGGCAGCGTTCCAGCGCATGGATGTGTGACAGCAGCACCGCGCTGGTGCGCTTGCTGATGCCGGGAATCGATTCGAGCAGATCACGTTTGTGGCGTAGATCAGGATCCTGGTCGATGTGATCGCGGATCACACGTTGGAGTTCTTCGATCTGTGCGTCCAGCAACGCGATGACCGCAAGGATCGAGGGTTGAACGCTGGCGTGGGCGGTGTCCAGACGATTGCTTTCCTGCTGATGCAGGTCTTTGAGGCTGTCAAGCCGCCGTACCAACGCCTGTAAAACACGGATATTCAGCGCAGCAGGCTCCCATCGTGCAGGTTGATGCATCGCGGTGAATCGGGCGATCCGCTTGGCATCGAGCGTGTCGGTTTTGCTACGACCAAGCTCGGTTTGGAC
>JANLSB010000773.1:0-2609 GCA_031362125.1 Lysobacterales bacterium
AGGCCAAGATCTCGGAGCATTCGTACCAAGATTCCGAAACCCCCACCGACGTCGAGCACGCGTCCTCGCAAGCGCCCAAGGGCGACAAGGGCCGTGGTGACTCGCGCGAGATTGGCACGGTTGCGCAACATGATTCCAGTGTCCGCATCGCCGATCGGCTGGCCATAGGCTTGTTCGAGCCAGTAGGGCGATTCGGTTTGCACGTGGCCGCAGGTCGGGCAATCGTAGTACTTGACGGGGCGGCCCAGCACGCCCACACAGAAGGTGAACGTCGTCACGCCAGCGCAAACACGGCAACGTTCTTCCGGGCCGCTATTGCAGTTCTGTTCAGTGCGGTCCATGGGTCGGGAGGCTCTGCCTGAGACGCCTGCGAAGGAGATGAATTTGCATCGGTAGTGATATCAGCGAATATGCGGCTAGCGTTGCCAGGACCGCACCCCAGGCGCCTAGCTTGGCGACGAACACCCACTTGCCGAGAAATGCCGCTGTGCTCATCAGAACAGCGAACAAAATCTGCACCCTCAACATCCCCGCCGCATTCAAGAAAGCGCCGGAGACATTGCCCAAAGCTTCCATGGTCGTCCACGCCGCAAGCGTCACGAGCAATGCCGTTGCCACCGGGGCGGTCATGCCAATCCAGAGTGAAAGAATTTGCGGCATGAAAGTCGCCAGCAGGACGCAGGTGACGCCCATGACCGCGAAAACAATCGCATAACTGCGCAACAACGTGCGCTTGACCCAAGCCGCGTCGTCGCGAGCAAGTGCTTCGCCGATCGCTGGCCAAAGGCCTGAAAGGCCGGCCAAAAGTATCGACGACGCGGCAAGAAATACCCGCTGCACGACCGCGAAATCACCGTATGCGGCCTGACCCAGCTGATGGACGATGACAATGGCATCCGACTGGAAAGCGAATGCCACCGCCAGCTGAAGCACAAGAAAGAGCGCTCCAGTTCGCATCAACGCAACGACCGCATGCCATTCCGGGAGTCGGCGGTGCCGCGTTTCAGTCAACCACTCTTCGGTCTTTGAAAGTTGTCGATGCCACAGCACTGTGCTTGCGAGGTTGGCCGCTACTTGCATGCCAAGTGACGCCACAACAAGCCCCGCCAAGCCTCCGCCCAGGCCGAGTGCGACAGGGACACCAGCGAGTGTTCCGACCGCGCCACCGGCCTGAGCGAGGCCCACCCACTGACCGCGTTGCCGCCCAAGTTGCATCTTCTGGACCAGGCTCGCCGGGACATTGATTGCGAGCAAAAGGAAGAAGACATTCAGGGCCGCCATCACTTCATCTTGATGCTCGACGGCCACAGCCCCCACAAAGGCGGTGGGGACGGATGCAAGTTGCCCCCAGCAAATCCAGGAGGTCAGCACCAGCGCCCCCATGGTACTGGTACACGCATACCCCGCGCGCATGATTCGGCGTTGTTCTTGCAGATCATTCGCAGCGTGCGCGACGGTAACTCGGTTGAGCACGCCATTGCCCACGCCAAGATCAGCGAACGCGAAGAACGTCAGCAGGCCGCTGAGCATCATCCAGACCCCGAACAGGTCTGCGGGCAGCGCGGCCCTGGCGATCGGAATGGTCATGAGCACGGAAAGCGCGGCGACAACCTTTCCGAGATAGCTCGACGCCGCGGTCGTCAAGACCCGCAGCGACCGTCCGTCAATGGCAAGTGGTTTGCTCAGGGATGCTTCCGCTGCCCTACTCGTTGTAGTCATAAGCCTGAAACCCTGCCATCTTGACCAAGCTGTCGCGCCGCGCGGCCGTGTAATCTGCCTCGACCATTTCCTTCACCAGCTCCGCCAGCGTGGTCGTCGGCACCCAACCCAGCTTGGCTTTCGCCTTGCTCGGGTCGCCCAACAGCGTTTCCACCTCAGTGGGCCGGTAGTAGCGCGGGTCAACCCGGACGACCACGTCACCCACCTTGCACTTGGCCTTGTTGCCTTCGACCTTGGCGACGGTCGCCACTTCGCGGTCGCCTTCACCGCTGAACTTCAGCGTGATGCCCAGCTCGGTGGCCGCGAACTCGACGAACTGCCGCACGCTGAACTGCACACCGGTGGCAATCACGAAGTCTTCGGGCTGGTCCTGCTGCAGCATCAACCACATCATCTGCACATAGTCGCGCGCGTGGCCCCAGTCGCGCAGTGCGCTCATGTTGCCCAGGTACAGGCAGTCCTGCAGACCGAGCGCAATGCGGGCGACGGCGCGGGTGATCTTGCGGGTGACGAAGGTTTCACCGCGCAGCGGGCTTTCGTGGTTGAACAGCACGCCGTTGCAGGCATACAGCCCATAGGCCTCACGGTAGTTCACGGTGATCCAGTAGGCGTACAGCTTGGCCACCGCGTATGGGCTGCGCGGGTAGAACGGCGTGGTTTCCTTCTGCGGGGTTTCCTGTACCAGGCCGTACAGCTCGCTGGTGCTGGCCTGGTAGAAGCGCGTCTTCTTCTCCAGCCCGAGGATGCGGATGGCTTCCAGGATGCGCAAGGTGCCGATGCCGTCTGCATTGGCGGTGTATTCGGGTGTCTCGAACGACACCGCCACGTGGCTCATGGCGGCCAGGTTGTAGATCTCGTCGGGCTGCACCTGCTGGATGATGCGGATCAGG
>JANLSB010000793.1:0-8981 GCA_031362125.1 Lysobacterales bacterium
CAGAAGTACAACGCCTCTCCGACTTCATGCTGGTCGAACTGACCAATAAACTTCGGCCGCTGGGTGATCCCAGTCTTCTGGCCGAGGTCAGCCAGCGCGTACTCGCCGTGCAGCAGCGCGGAGACGAAGCGAACGCGGCAACGGCCGACTTGTTGAATCGTTCTCGCGCGCTGAACACGCTGGGCGAAGTGCTGATGGAGAAAGCCCGGCTGGCGGAAGCGAAAGGGTCATTCGACGCTGCCGATCGCATCGCAAGCGCCGCACTGAAGCGGGCGCCTTCCTCCACCGCTGCGATTTCAGAAGCGGGCAACACCGCCTACTGGCTCGGCTACTACCATTTCAGCCGCGGTGAGCACCGCAAAGCCGACGAATACTGGCGTCGCTACCTCGACCATACCGGCGACCTGCTGCGTCTGGAGCCGGAACGGCGGGAATGGCTGGTCGAGCGCTCCTACGCGCTCAACAACCTGGGCACCCTCGCCCAGAACCAAGGGCACAGCGACGAGGCGATTGCGCACTTCCGCGCCTCGGCCGCCCTCAAACGACACGCCCTGAGGCAACGCCCCGACGATGCTACGTTGCGCTACGAACTGATCGATACGCTGTCGTGGATCAGCAGCGCGGAACAGACGCAAGGGCAATTGCACAGCGCCGCCGCCGGGATCGCCGAGCAGATCGCGATGCTGCGCGACCTGCTCGATTCACATCCGGATGCGCTCGCCTGGGAGCGGCGACTGGCCACATCGCTGCGGCGCAACGCAGCCGTGGCGCTTTATCTTGGGCATACCGACGATGCACGGAGGATGCTGGACGAATGCGTCGCCCGCTTCGACAGCCTGCTGCCCAGGTCTCCGGATAAACGGGTCTGGCGTCGCGACCTCGCTCACGCGCTGCTGGATCGAGCCGATCTGTCGAGGATCGCCAGCAATACCGGTGCGGCCATCGCCGACTTGCAGCGAGCCGAAACGCTGTTGGCTTCGCTGCGCACTGAAGATCAGGGGCATGCCGAATGGCAACGCCTGGATGCGGTCATCCGTGCCCGGTTGGCCGCACTGCAGTCGCGTCCCGACGGCGAGACAGAGGCGTTGAAAGACCTGCATCTTCTGATCGAATCCTCACCCGAAGACATAGCTGGCTATGCCGCGCTGTCGCAACATCTGATCATCCGTGGCCACCGGCGTGCCGCCGCCGGGGAGACGATGCCTGCCGAAGACGACTTCGCCCGCGCCCGGACGCTGCTCTCGAAATATGCATCGACCTCGCGCGATCCGAGTCTGCTCGCACTCTGGGCGCAGGCGCATCTACTCGCCGGACTGGATGCGACCGACGCCCTCGTGCGACTGCGCAGCGCCGGATATCGGCATCCAGAATTCTCATGGCACCTTGATGCGCCCGTACCGCACGAGCCTAGATCATCCGATGACACAGCCACGACCACAGTGAGGTCACCGCGTCCTGCATCGTCGACGTCGCCTGCCGGGAACTGAATGGTCGTATTCGACGTGAATCCCCGGACAAGAACAGGGGGAGGGGCGGCCATTCATGAAAGGAGCCGCCTTGGGAAACGTGGCAGGCATCACAAAAAAATAAAAACAGCGAATCAACAGGTTTCCAACAGGTCGCCACGGACCCGGCTGCGGATGCTTCCACCACGCCTCCGGTCATTCGACATTCCAGACGGAATGCCCTCGGCACTTCCACCGTGGTTTTCACCCCCATCCCAAACCGAAAAGGAGAGTCTCTGTGGCAACACAACATATGTCTGTAACTGTAACCGTCACTTATGACAAGAGCGGAAAACCAACCGTGAAATATGATCCTACCTCGATCCGCTCAAAGCTTCTTAACAACTTTCAATTCCCTAAACGAGCCCCTTATGGAACCATCAAGTTTAAGATGAGCGATTCGTCAGAAGCGACCTTTAATAAACCCAGTGGTCCATTACCTAGGATTACTCCTGAACTCCTCGATACTGGTAGAACACTTAAGCTCGAGTGCATTTTTGCAGAACCAGGTGGCATTGTTCCCATAGTTACACAGCCCGTAAATTTAAGTTTCAATCGAACAAGTACCGGTAAGACCTTCATAGACGACCCGCAGGTCGGCAATGACGGAACGGTATGAACCGCCCCGTCTTTCCCGGAGGCTCCAATTCTTGAGGGCCGTAGGGTGGGCATTTTGCCCACCGCTTTTGCAATGATGCGCCGTGCAACAATTGATTCGATCGTTGCACAAACGAGAACCAGGACACCCACAATTCTCCATGCGGCATTGCCAAGCGCAAAACGGCGCACGGATGCGAAGCGGTTCTCCTGATTTCTGCTCGGCACCGGCAACAAGAACCCCCGCCCGCAAGCGATTCTCCCTTGCGGGCGGGATCTCGCCAGCGACGCCAGGTCTTGCGCCGTAGCCGCCGCCCTCCGATCAAGTCACTACGATTCGCCTGATTTTCGGATACCCGGCTTTCCGCACCTTTCCTGGTCACGGCCCCAGCCAACTCCCCCGGATCGGTGGCCGCGGTATCCGATTCCCGGTTTCAACAGGTTCCCAAAAGGCGCGGCCGCCCCTCCACGCCGCATGGTTCGCCCCGTCGGCAACGCTCGACGGCCCATCTGCGCGACGAACCCATCAGGAGGACAGCATGAATACGATTCCCTTTCCCGGCATCCAGACCGCGCTCGCCCGGTTGTCGTTCGAGAACGGGCCCTCGCGCCCACGGTTCGACCGCATCTGGCCCGCCGGTTGGTCTTCCTCGCTGCCCAATCGGTGCAAGGCCGTGGCCCTGCATGTCGATATCGACCAGGGCAATGCCGGTTACCGTCTGTGCGAGTCGTTTGTCTCGTCGTTCTCGGGCATCCGGCCGCGTTACACGCCGCCATGCATCACCGATGACGGACAGCGCCTGACGATCCATTTCTTCATGTTCGATCCCGTGCCCTTGGGGGAGGTACGTCTGCAGGTCTACTACTGGGACCCGATGGAACACCTCCATGACACAGAGACTCTGCACGTCTTCCGCGACGTGCGGACTGGCGTTGGGGTCTGAACGCCCCTTCCCGGCCGGCGGCCGGCCCTTTGGCGACCCTTCGCCATCTGGATCGCCCGGTCCGTGTCGTGCGCACGAAAGCGCGAAGTAACAATGTCTTGCGTTCCAACAGGTTCCCAACAGGCCCCCTCAGACACGGCTCCCGATGCTGGCACCGCGTTCCCGCCCCATGTCCGCTGCGGACACACGGGCACCGGAACGCAGCCGCATCGACCGATGCGGTTCGCACCCGCACCGTGAGGGAAGCGCCCGATGTCCGCAGTCGTTCAGGCCCAAGATCGGTCCCCGCGGGTAGGTTTCCGCGCTTTGGGCCGCGGCCATCCGGCAACCACTGTCGCAAACGTGGACGCCGATGCCGGCGGCGGCTATCGCGCCCCCGCCCCCGAGCTGACGGCCATCGTCGATGCCCCGCGTCCACCGCAAATCTCGCTCAGCCCGCACCGCGATCTGATCGCGCTGCAGCAGGTGCCACCGCTGCCGTCGATCGCGCTGGTCGCACAGCCCGAACTCAAGCTCGCCGGTCTGCGCCTCAACCCGCGCAGCTATTCGCCCAGCCGCGCCTCGTTCGCGACCGATCTGTGGCTGATGGAGGTCGCGACCGGCAAGGCGCTGCGCATCGACGGCCTGCCGACGCCGCTGTCGGTAGCCACAGTGACATGGTCCCCGGACCAGAACTATCTGGCGCTCAACCGGATCGATCCGTACACCGGCAGCAATTCGCTGTGGCTGGTCGACGTGAACGCGCGCAGTGCGCGGCGATTGCTGGAACAGCCGTTGAACACGGTGAGCGCTGGCATCCGCTGGATGCCCGACAGCAGACACCTGCTGGTGAATCTGCGCACGGGCCAGGGCGACGCGCCGCAGGCGGACATCGTGCCGGCCGGGCCGAACAGCCAGCAAGCGCGCGGCGACGGCTTGGTGCGCCAGATGCGCACGTCTGCGGACATGTTGCACAGCCGCAACGACGAACGCATGTTCGAGCACTACCTGCGTGTACAACCGGCGCTGGTCGGGGTGGACGGTGCGGTGCGCCACATCGGCAAACCCGATCTCTACATCGGCCTGTCGCCGTCGCCGGACGGCAAACATCTGCTGTCCCAGCGCATCGAGCGCCCGTTCTCGTACATGGTGCCGATGAAATTTTTCCCGCGCCGGATCGAGGTGCTGAGCCTCGATGGCAACGTCCTGCATGCGATGGCGAAGCTGCCGCTGTTCGAAGGTCTGCCCAGCGGCAACGATGCAGTGACCATCGGCGTGCGTTCGATCGGCTGGCGTAGCGATGCCGCAGCGACGCTGGTCTGGGCCGAGGCCCAGGACGGTGGAGACCCGTCGCAGCAGGTCGAGTTCCGTGATCATGTCTTCATGCAAGCGGCGCCGTTCGACATGCCGCCGGTGGTGCTGGCGAAACTGCGCAATCGCTACGCCGGGATCCAGTGGGGTCGGGGCGATGTCGGCCTGCTCGGCGAGATTTGGTGGAAGACGCGCAGCGCCCGCAGTTGGAAGATCGCACCCGATGCGCCGCAGACCGCGCCTGAACTCGTCTTCGCAGGTTCGAGCGAAGACCGCTACAACAACCCGGGCAAGCCGGTGACCGTGCGCGACGGCAATGGGTTTTCGCGACTGATGCTCAGCAGCGACGGCAAGCACATCTATCTGATCGGCGACGGCGCCTCGCCCGAGGGCGATCGCCCGTTCCTCGATCGTTGGAACATCGAGGATCTGAGCAAGCAGCGCCTGTTCCGTTCCGAAGCGCCGCATTATTCGGCGGTGGTCGCGGTGCTGGACGACGATGCCGCTAAGATCCTGATCTCGCGCGAGTCGCCGAGCGAACCGGCGAATTTCCATCGCCTCGATATCGCCGGCAAGGGCGAGCCGGTCGCGCTGACCAGATTCGAGCACCCCACGCCGCAGCTCAAGAACGTGAAGAAGCAACAGATCCGTTACAAGCGCAAGGATGGCGTTGAACTCACCGGCACCTTGTACCTGCCGCCGGGCTTCGTGCCCGGCCGCGACAAGCCACTGCCGCTGCTGATGTGGGCCTATCCGGCCGAGTTCAAATCCGCCAGCGCCGCGTCGCAGGTCACCGATTCGCCGTATCGTTTCAACGCGATCAGCTACTGGGGCCCGCATCCGCTCCTCGCGCGCGGCTATGCGGTGCTCGACAATCCGTCGATGCCGATCATCGGCGAAGGCGACAAGGAACCGAACGACACCTATCTGCCGCAGCTGATCGCCAGCGCCGAAGCCGCCATCGACGAAGTGGTCCGACGCGGCGTGGCCGACCGCGACCGCATCGCCATCGGCGGTCATTCCTACGGCGCGTTCATGACCGCCAATCTGCTGGCGCATACGCGCCTGTTCAAGGCCGGTATCGCCCGCAGCGGCGCCTACAACCGAACGCTCACCCCGTTCGGCTTCCAGGCCGAAGAGCGCAATTTCTGGGACGCCCGCGACACCTACCAGACCATGTCGCCGTTCAACTACGCCAACCAGATCAAGGACGCGCTGCTGATGATCCACGGCGAGGAGGACAACAACGCCGGCACCTTCCCGATCCAGAGCGAACGCATGTACGCCGCGGTCAAAGGTCTCGGCGGTACCGCCCGTCTGGTGATGCTGCCGAAAGAATCTCACGGCTATCGCGCCCGCGAGTCGATCCTGCACATGCTGGCCGAAACCGATGCGTGGCTGGATGAGTTCGTCAGGAACGCCAAGCCTGCACTTGACGCAGACAACTCGCCCGCGACACGGATCGGTACGCCTGATTCCCTGCGGCGCAAGACAGCAAACGCCCTCTCAAGTCGTCGGCCCTTCCGGCGCTGGAAAAATGCATCCTGGCCGACTACCGATGCAGCGATATATCGGCTTCATCGCGCACGGGCAACATCAGCGCAGGCGACGCTTCAACTCCGCGATCAGCTGCGACACTTCCGACGGCGCAAGCTTCGCGAAGCGCTCAGGCAGCAGACTGCGACGCGAGGATTCCTGCACCGCGAGCAGTTCCATCAGCTGGATGGTGTCGATGTGCTGCGGCGGAATGAAGTCGCCGATCGCGTGCTGCAGATGCGACGCAGCCAACGCGGCACCGGCTTCGCGCGCGAGATCCAGCGCCAGCAGCGCGATCGCTTCCAGATCGGCGTTGGAATAACCGTCGAGTCCATCCAACGCTTCGGTGAGCGCGGCGGCGGCCTCATCCGAGAGCGCCGCGCCGTTGCGCGAGAGGATCGCGCGGACGATGCGGAGGCGGTCGCCGGCATTGTCCGCATAGAAGAACGGAATCTTGCGGTCGAGACGCCCGGGCCGCTTGATGTCGACATCGAGCTTGTCGGGACGGTTGGTCATCAGGATCGTCAGCACGTGGCCGCGGTTGTCGGTGTCGGACATGAAGTCCTTGATCCGCGCGATCACCCGCGATGACGTGCCGCCGTCGGTCTCGCCGCCTTCGCCGCTGCCGAAACTGCGGTCGCCTTCGTCGATGACCAGCGCGATCGGGCTCATCGCGCGGATGATTTTCAGCACACGCTCAAGGTTGGATTCGGTCGACCCCACCCACTTCGAGCGGAAGTTCTTCAGCACCACGCCCGGCAGTCCGGCTTCCTTCAGGAACGCCTTGATGACGAAGGTCTTGCCCACACCCATCGGGCCGACCGCGAGCAGCCCCATCGGCGCGAGCCGACGGTCGCCGGTCTTGATCGTCGCCGCGATCTTCATCAGCTCCTGTTTGATCTGATCGTAGCCGCCGACCGCGTCGAGGCCGTAGCTCGGATCGAGGAATTCAATCAGATCGCCGCAGGAGCGCTGGATGATCTCGCGCTTGCGGGTGCCGATGATGCGCAGCATCGCGTCGACCGGATCGTCTTTGTTTTCCGCAGGCGTCGTTGCGCGACCGAGAATCAAAAACGCGATTTCCTCGCGGGTCTTGCCGGCGGTGACGCCGGCATACATTTCGGCGCGCTGTTTTGCGTCGGGCGCATCGCCCAGCAGTTGCAGCGCCAGCGCCTTGCGCTCTTCTTCCGACAGGCCGGCGGCGGGGCGCTCCGCGACGATGCTGTCGATCTCCAGCAGCCGCAGGCCGGCGGTGTGCTTGGCGACCAGCGCCTGCTGCTCCGGCGACATGTGCGGCGCGGACTGCGCGACAAGCTGCGCGCGCGCGGCTTCATCGGGGAACGGCACTTCGATCGCGCCGATGCGGGGATTGGTGTTGAGCGAAGGATGCAGTTCCGACAGCGACGCGCAGATCAGCACGACGATGTGGTTGCGCTGCAGCAGCAGGCCGCTGAGCGACCAGTCGTGGAGGATTTCCAGCAGTCCGCGTTCGTCAGTGCTGAGGAAGGTGGTTTCGGCGTTCGGCACCAGATCGCCGGCGTGCGGCAGCACCAGCGCGACGCCCTCTCCGGCGCGCATCCGGGTTTCGAGATGACCGATGTTTTCAAGTAGCGTCTCGCCGAGTTCCAGCACTTTGCCGTTGGCGCCGTGCTGCTTGAGGCCCGCATGGCGCAGCGCGAGTTCGTAGCGCTGCGGCTTGGCCGCCAGCACCACGGTGTGCAGGAATTCGACGAAGGGCTGCAGCTTGCCCTCATGCGCGATGGCGTCGTGGACGTTGCCGTGGACCAGGAACAGCCCCGCCTCGCCGGCGAGATAGCGGCGCTTGAGTTCGTCGGCCCAGGGCGGGAGTGCGTTGGTGTTCAGCGTGGTCATGGGGTATCCGTGATGCGGTCGGCAACGCCCGTCGATGAAGAATCATGTCATCCCGAACCGGCGAAGCCGTTGAGGGGTCTGCTTCTGCTCTGTATCGACGGCTCGGCGGATCCCTCCACGAGCTTCGCCCGTGGAGGGATGACGATACAGTCAGATCGTGTTGAGGGAATACATCAGATCGTGCGATCCGCGTTCTCCTGACCCGCGCGCTGCTGCTTCAGGGCTTCCAGCTTCGCGCGCGCGGTGGCCTTGCCGCTGCCGGCCTTGAGTGCCTTCAAGCGCACATCGAGATCGGATTCGCGCAGTTCGTCGCCCAGTTTGGCCTTGGCGATGGTGTCCTTGATGCCGGTACGCACGTTCTCGAGCGCGCGCAGTTCGGCGTCGACCGACAGGCCTTCGAGCTGATCGTTGATGCGGGTACGCGCCTGCGCGCTCTGCATCTTGGCCAGCATGCGGTCCTTCTCGGTCTTGAGCTTGGCGATCTCGCCCTTGACTTCGGTCAGCGCGGTCTTCGCGGTGTCCACATCTTTCTCGGCGGCGTCCTGTTCGGCTTCGAGCGAGGCGATCTCGGTGTCGATGGTGTCCTTGCGCTCGATCAGTTCGACCGCGAGATCGTCCTGACCCGTGGCCATGGCCTGCTCGAGCATCGCGGTGAGTTCTTTCTGCTGCGCCTGCGCCTTCTGCAGGCGGTCGGCGGCATCTTCGCGCAGGCGGATCAGGCCGGCGGTCGCGCCCTTGAGCCTGTTGTATTTCTCGACCATGGTGTTGATCGCGTTTTCGTACGCGATCTCCGGGTGCTGCTGCTCCATCCCGGTGATGAACAGCGACATGAACCCGCGCACGAGGTTGGCAAGACGGCTGAAAATATTGAGGCTCATGAGGTTCTCCTGACGTAAGTGTCGTAGCGCGCAGTGATCAAGGCGCGGTTGTGGGTTGTTTCGCGGCTTTGGCTTGCTTGTTGCCGGCGGCCGCGCCGGTTTTGAAATAGTGGCTGTCCAGATCGTTCTGCGACAGCTCCAGCTCGATGTCTTCTTCGAGCTGCAGGCGCGAGAGCGATTCGCCGAGTTTGGAACCCAGCGAACTGGAATACGGGCTGGCAACGACGATTTGGTAGATTTCTTCCACCTGATCGGGCAGCGAGACTAAGGCGGCTTCGATCGACATCCGCCGCGCTGCCAACTTGTCGTGGCGCTGTTTGATCGCGGCGTAGTCGTCGTGCGCCATTTTCAATAATCGG
>JANLSB010000805.1:0-2711 GCA_031362125.1 Lysobacterales bacterium
GGAAGGCTTCGAAGTCAACACCGTCGAAGCCACCCTCGGCCGTGGCGACATTTATGTCACCACCACCGGCAACAAGGACGTGCTGACGCTCGAGCACATGTCGCAGATGAAAGATCAGGCCATCGTCTGCAACATCGGCCACTTCGACAACGAGATCCAGGTCGACAAGCTCAACGATTCGGACGCCGTGCGCCTGAACATCAAGCCGCAGGTCGACAAGTACACCTTCAAAGGCGCCGATGGAAAGCCGGGCAATTCGATCTATCTGCTCGCCGAAGGTCGTCTGGTCAATCTGGGCTGCGCCACCGGCCATCCGAGCTTCGTGATGTCGAACTCGTTCGCCAACCAGACGCTCGCGCAGATCGACCTGTGGACCAACAAGGACAGCTACGAAGCCAAGGTCTACATCCTGCCGAAGAAGCTGGACGAGGAAGTGGCGCGTCTGCACCTCGAAAAAATCGGCGTGGTGCTGACCGAGCTGACTACCGAACAGGCCGAGTATCTGGGCGTGTCGAAGGATGGTCCGTACAAGCCCGAGCATTACCGCTACTGAGCGGACTCCGACGGGCGGCTCAGGCCGCCCGTTTTCTTTCGCGATCTGATGAGACAAGCCGATGGCTGGCGTTCCGATTTCCTTCGAGTTCTATCCTCCGAAAACCGACGAGCAGCGCACGCAGCTGGATCGCACTGCGAAAAAGCTCAAGTCCCATGCACCGGAATACGTGTCCTGCACCTTCGGCGCCGGCGGCTCGACGCTCAGCTACACATCCGAAACCGTGCGTCATCTCAAGCATGATCACGGCTTCGACGCCGCGCCGCATGTGTCGTGCATGGGCGGCAGCCGCGAAGAGATCCGCGAGCTGCTGCGGCTGTACCGCGCGCTTGGATGCAAGCGCATCGTCGCGTTGCGCGGCGATCTGCCGTCGGGTATGGGCCATCACGGCGACCTGCGCTACGCATCGGAACTGATCGCGTTCATCCGCGCCGAACACGGCGATCACTTCCATATCGAAGTCGGCGCCTACCCGGAAACGCATCCGCAGGCCGTGGACGCGCTCGCCGACCTGCGACATTTCAAGACCAAGATCGATGCCGGCGCCAACGGCGCGATCACCCAGTATTTCTACAACCCGGATGCGTATTTCCGCTTCGTCGACGACGTGCGCAAGCTCGGCGTAACCGTGCCGGTCGTGCCCGGGATCATGCCGATTTCCAACTTCACCCAGCTCAAACGGTTCTCCGAAAGCTGCGGCGCGGAGATCCCGCGCTGGATCGGCAAGCGCATGCAGGCGCTGGGCGACGATGCCGACGGCATCCGCGAATTTGCCGCGGATATGGTGGCGACGATGTGCAGGCGCCTCATCGACGGCGGTGCGCAGTCGCTGCATTTCTATACGCTGAATCTGGCGAAGCCGACGCAGGCGGTGCTTTCGAGGTTGTGACGCCAATGTGTAGGAGCGACGGAAGTCGCGACAGGCTGCGGAAAAATCACTGGCGCTTCATCGCGACTTCCGTCGCTCCTACAGAATCGACCCAATGCCGTGCGAACGGTCTCAGCTCACCCAACCGGCTACGACAAACAACGCCAGGATCGCAAGCCACAGCAGCAGGATGCGCCACACCAGACTCATCGCGTCGCGCAGTTCCGGGGCTTCGCCAAGTTGCACCCAGGCATTGCCGGGTGTGGCGCCTTCTTCAATGAGTTCCTGCGTTTCCTCGGCGATTTCGCAGCGCACCCTGGCGCGGGCGGCGGCACCCAAGTGGGCGTGATCGAGCTGCAGCGAAGCGCCGTTGGCATCGCGCCAGACGCCGAGGACGGTATCAAAGTTGCCGACCAGCGCGAGCGACAGCGTCATCGCCTGCGCGACCGGCCAATTGAGCAGCGCGAAGAAACGACGTGCGCCCGCGCGCGTGGAAGCGTGCAACGCGTCGGCGAACTCGCCTTCGGCCGCGAGTGCGGCGAGGCGGTAGAGCACTGCGCCACCAGCACCCAACACCAGAAACCAGAACAGCACACCGAACCAGCGGCGCAATGCGCTGGCGAACACGCCTTCGACCATCGCGGCGGCTTCGCCGAGACCGCTCTCGGAATTCGCAGTCAGCCGCACTGCGGCAGCGCGGCGCGCATTCGTATCCTCGGCGTCGATCACGGCGGACACATCGGCATCGAGATCTCGTGGACCCCAGACGTAGAACAGCGCCACGACTCCGAACAACAGACCAACCACACCCGCCAACGGCGAGTGCAGCGCGAACTGGAACAGACCGACCAGCAGCACCGGCGGCAGTAGCGCCAGCGCGATACCGTAGCTGCCGCGCCAGAATCCCGCGTTTTCCTCGGCGCCTGCGCCGGCATGACCACCACTGCGTGCAGTCAACCAGCGCAACCAGACCCCGAACCAGTCATATTGGCGCACGGTAGTGGCCAGCCCCGGCGCGAGGTGGCCGAGGGCGAGCGCGAAGATCACTGCGATCAGAGTAGCTGACATGGCCTCAGTCTAATCCCCATGACCGACGTCGATCCGGGCATGCCAGCATTCGATCAGCCAGCGCGAAATCGAGACCGACGGCGACACCAACAGGCCCGTGTCGATGTTTTCTCCCCGGAGCGCAGCACCGACCTCCTCGCGGGTGAACCAGCGCGCGTCTTCCAGTTCTTCGTTCGCCTGCGGCGGGTCGGGCTCGGCATCGGCGACGAAGCCCAGCATCAG
>JANLSB010000833.1:0-3148 GCA_031362125.1 Lysobacterales bacterium
CATGGATACGTCGCGTCTGGCGTCATGTCGCCATCCTTGCATTTGGATTTCTGCTGGCCGGCGCACATGCTTCGCTGGGGCTCGATCGACAGTTGCCCTTGGCGATGGAACATCATCATTTCGACCTGGTCGGCACGGTGATCGAACTGCCGCAGCATGAAGCGCGGCGGACGCGGTTCGTATTGAAGATCGACGACACCAGAACGCAGCCCGAAGCCCTTCGCGGCAGGCGGGTCCGTCTGGCATGGTATGACGAGTTCGGTCTGGAAATATTGCCAGCGGATGCGCCGCGTTTGCATATCGCCGCAGGCAGCCGCTGGTCGCTGTCCGCGAAACTGCGTGCGCCGCGCGGCCTGCGCAATCCCGGTGGTGTCGATGGCGAAAAACATGCCTTGATCGAACGTATCGTCGCGACGGGTTACGTTCGGAATCCTGAATTCGCGCGCGAGCTGGCACGCCCGCGCGGCGTCGATGCCTGGCGCGAGGCGATGTCGGCGCGGATCGCCGCTGCGGTGCCGCAGCCATCGTCCCGCTTCGTGCGTGCGCTCGCCTTGGGCGATACGCGTGCGCTCGACGATGCCGATTGGGAACGGCTGCGTGCGAGTGGGCTGACCCATCTCATCGCGATCTCGGGCTTCCATGTCGGTCTCGTCGCGGGATTCTTTGCGCTGTCGATGCGTGCGGTCTGGTGGTGCTGGCCTGCGCTGGGGCGCCGAATGCCCCGTTCGCAGGTTGCGGTGCTGGCGGCGTTGTTCGGTGCGATGTTGTATGCGGCGCTGGCCGGGTTCGCGCTGCCGACGGTCCGCACCGTGCTGATGATCGCCGTGGTCGCTGCAGCGAGGTGTTCGCGCCGCGGTTGGCGGCCGGTCGATGCGATGTCGCTGGCGATGATCGCGATCCTGCTGTTCGATCCGTTGTCGATCCTCTCCGCCGGCTTTTGGCTGAGCTTCGGCGGTGTGGCGTGGCTGTTGTGGTGTCTGCCGAAGGGCGGGCAGCATCCGTTGCGCGAGTTCTTCGCGGCGCAGGGCGTGGCGACGGTCGGGCTGCTGCCGTTGACGGTGGCGCTGTTCGGGCAGGCGTCGCTGGCGGGGCCAATCGCCAACCTGCTGGCGATCCCCTGGTGGAGTCTGGTCGTCGTCCCGCTATCGTTGATCGGTACGGCGCTGGAATCGTTGCATATGGGTTGGGGCGGACCGGTGTGGCGGCTCGCGGCGATGGCGTTCGATCCGAGCTGGTCGCTGTTTTCGATGCTGGCCGACAGCCCGCTCGCGCTGTGGTGGCTGCCGGAGCCACGCTGGTTCGCACTGCCGCTGGCACTGCTGGTCGCGTTCTGGTGCCTGCTGCCGCGCGGTGTGCCGGGCAAACCGTTGGCGCTGCTGCTGTGGTTGCCGCTGCTGTGGCCGGATCGCCAAGCGCCGAATGAGGGCGAAGTGGAGTTGATCGTGCTGGATGTCGGTCAAGGCCTGTCTGTGGTGGTCCGTACCGCGAGCCACAGTTTGTTGTACGACATGGGTCCTGCGATTCCGGAAGGCTTCGATGCCGGCGAGCGTGCTGTCGTGCCTGCGCTGCGGGCGCTGGGTGTGCGTGCGCTCGATACCGCCGTGATCAGTCATGCCGACAACGACCACGCCGGCGGTTATGCGTCGGTCGCCAAGGCGTTCATCATCGGTCGACGTTTCGCGCCTGAGGGCAGCGTGCTCGATGCGAAGATCCCCGGGCTGCGGCACTGCCGCGCAGGCGGCGTATGGCAGTGGGACGGCGTGCGTTTCCGCTTCTTGCATCCGCCGCCGCACTTTCCGTATCTGGCCAACGAATCGAGCTGCATTCTGCGCATCGAGACAGCTCACGGCGCAGCGCTGCTGACTGGCGACATGGGTCAGGTGATCGAACGGGATCTGCTGCGGCGCGATCCCGCATCGGTGCGGGCGGATGTCGTGCTGGTCGCGCATCACGGCAGCACCGGTTCGTCCGATCCGGGCTTCGTCGCCGCCACGGGCGCGCATTGGGCGCCGATCTCGGCCGGCTACGGCAACCGCTTCCACCACCCCAAACCGCAGGTGGTGGATCTCTGGCGGCATCAGGGCGCGAAGACGCCGCTGACGGCGGAGACCGGCGCCATCAGGCTGCGGATCGGGCGCGCCGGAGTGGTCGTGCAGACCGAGCGTGGCCGGCATCGGCGGCTCTGGGACGCCGCCGGCAGGCACGCGCGGGCGGCTCAGTTATCCTATCCCTCTGAATGAAGACGGCCAACGGCCGGAGGATGCGACGTGCTGGAACTGGTCAAAGCCGGCGGTTGGCCGATGATTCCCCTGCTGATGCTGACCGTGGTGGCACTTGGGATCATTCTCGAACGGTTCTGGAGTCTCCGCCGCAAGACCGTGCTGCCGCCAGGCCTGGGCTCCGAAGTGCGGGCCTGGGCCGCGCGCGGCAACCTCGACCCCACCCACATCGATTCGCTGCGCCGTACCTCGCCGCTGGGCGCGCTGCTGGCCGCCGCACTGGACGTGCGCCATCGCCCGCGCGATCAGATCCGCGAACGGATCGAAGACGTTGGTCGCCATCTCGTGCACCGGATGGAGCGCTTCCTGAACGGTCTCGGCACGATCGCCGCCGCTGGTCCGTTGTTGGGGCTGTTCGGCACCGTGGTCGGCATGATCCAGATGTTTCTCGGCATCCTCGACAGCGGCCTCGGCGATGTGAACCAGCTCGCCGGCGGCATCGGCAAGGCGCTGGTCTGCACAGCGAGCGGGATGATCGTGGCGATCCCGGCGCTGATGTTCCACCGTTATTTCCGCGGCCGTATCGCCGGCTATATCGTCGATATGGAGCACGAAGCGATCCAGTTGCTCGATACGCTGGACACCCCGCGTAACGTTTCGGCGCCGATGTCTGCCGGCGCACGCGGCATCACTCCGCCGGTTTCCGGGACCTGAGAGCCTGTTCATGGCATCCCCATACGTCGCGTTGCGTCACAAAGCCGCTCTGGGAGCCGCGCGTCGCGTAGCGCCAGACCGGCTGTCTGGTCAAGCGGCGCACGGCTCCCAGAGCGGCTTTGCGGCGCAACCCGCAGGGCTGCCCCGGAAGGTCCGCAGCGTCGTGTCCTTGTTCGGTCATGGATCGACATCCATTCCCTCACTCCTCCTTGCAC
>JANLSB010000853.1:0-3696 GCA_031362125.1 Lysobacterales bacterium
ATGGTCTGAAATCGCCGGAAAAGCACTCGTCCCGGCAAAATCGGCGGCTCATAAAGACTATGTACGTACCAAGACGGAGCGTTCTCTGAATCGAGCACGCGAGGCGCGAGGCGATCATGCTAAGTCCGACAGGCTGCTAGAGTCTCCGCGCCGCTTCGATAGGCGCGGAGAACACCCATGCGGTCTGGCGACAGGGCTTTGCGTTGGGATCGTAGCCGCCGATGTACAGCATCGACGGGTCGAAGGGAGACACGGCGATAGTGCGGGCCGCGACGAGTTCCTGTTCAGGCGGCACGTCCGTTGATTCGATGCGCTGAAGGTCGTAGCGCTGCCCATCCGGATGGCGGATCAGGTACCACGCGTCCCTGACCCATGCATCCGCTGGATGCGTATCCAGTCGGGTGCTGTAGGTGGCGCCCAGTCCTGTGAACAGCACCGTCCGGTCAGTGCGCGGATCGATCACCGGCGTGAAGTCGTCGTAGGCGACCACGCCGTAGGTGGGGCGCTGACCCCAGCGCTCACCGAGGAAATCGAGCACTTCCAGCTCGACGGTTTCGCGGAAATCGTCCTCGGGATCGATACGCACGACCCGGCATTGATCGCCTTCCAACGCCGCCAGCAGGACCTGGCCGCAGCCCGAGGGTCGGGAGACCGTCGTGAGTCCGCGCAGTCCGCTGCTGGGTACGATCAGCGGAACGGGGATCGTATAGACCTTCTCCCATTGCGGTACGTTTCCATCGATGCGCCGATAGATGTCCGGTTTGATGCTGACGTACAGCTCGCCGTTGCATTCGGTGAACGACATGGGGCGGCGGGTATAGCCAGTCATTTCCGCAGTGTCGTCCCAGCGGATTCTTCCCGGCACCTCCGGGTCGCAAGTGCCGCTGAAGATACCGAGAGGCGAGGTGCCGGCGAAGACCCGCTCCACGCCGGTCACCTTGTCGCGATAGACGAAGAAGCTGCGGATGCTGGCCACGCCGGGGCCACTGCCCAGGTGCGTGCGTGTGCATGTCCCGGTATCGTCATCCAGGCTATCCACATAGACGGTGCCCCGGCTGTCCGATGGCGCAGCCAGCAGTAGCGATAAGGGTGCATCCAGTGATCGCCCGCGCCCGTCTTCGGTGAAGGTCACCGATTCCAGCGTGACCCGCCAGTGCGCGCGCTCATAGCCCTGAACCAGCCGCCAGCTGCCGTCCGGGCGGTCCAGCACGATGATCTGCGCTCCTGTCGACGGATCTTCCGGCAGATACGCATTCAGCTTGTAGGATAACGAACAGAAGAGTCGCCCCCGATGCGGCACCAGATGCAGGACTTCGGTGCCGCCGAGAAGCTGATGATCGTCATCGTACATGCCTGCGTGAAACACGCGGCGAAATGCGCTTGGCGCTGCGTTGGTCATGACGTCCATGTCGGTCTCTCAGTTGAAGAACGCATCGAGTGTGTCGATGGAGGCTGGCTGCCTGGCATGCGCATAGAGGAGGTGCTTGAACGTCTCCAGATGCTCGCTGTCCGTGCCGAAATGGTTGGGGACCCATCGATGAATACGTGCACCCATTCCCTGGATATCGTGATCGGCATAGTGCTCCAGATGTTCGAGCACATTGGCGGTGGCCGAATAACCCCGGCAGAGAAATTGCAGGATGCGGAAGGTCGTACGGAAGCTGGTATCCAGGACGCGGCGATGGGTGATGAGCCGAAGCGCTTTGGCATGCAGATCGGCGATGCCGCAATCGAGAGGGTCGATGAGCGATTGTGCGCCGCAGTCGTAGTAGAACGCATTGACCGAGAAATCGCGCATCAGCGCATCCTCGACCAGATCAGTCCGTGCAACGAACGCGGTGCTCCACATGTCGTCGTTCTGGATATCCTTCCAACTGCGCAGGATGTTGATATCCACGCCTCCCGAGATGGCGTCGCCCCAGCGCAAGGTGCCGAAGCGCTGATTGGACATGCGCACCGTATCGATACCGCCATAGGCATGATGCAGCAGCCGATGCGCTTCTTCGATGGGGCGATCCAGGGACAGGTCGATGTCCTTGCCAGATCGGTCGATGAGCCAATCCCTCAGCGCGCCCCCGGTAATGAACACGCGCATGCCCGCATCCTGGAACAGGCCGATCACGTCGCGAACACGCACCTTGAGCGCGTTGTCCCGATAAACCGTCTGCGCCATGGCATCTTCGATCCGGCCCGGCCCGAAAGCGCTATCGATCAGCATCATGTCGCGACATACCTTGTCCCTGGTGGCAGATCATGCCCAACTCCGCTGTGCGCGTTCTTGTTTCCTGGACCATCAGGACCTGGTGCCGACCCCGCGGCGGAGCAAAAACATCGCGAACAGGCTCAACCCTGCCACAAGCATCATCATTACCGCAAAGGCCGTGCCGATACCCGGGTCGCCCACACCCAGTACGCCATAGCGGAATGTGCCGATCATGTGCACGATCGGATTGATCCGCGAGAGGCTCTGCCAGGGTTCGGCCAGCATGCTTATCGGATAGAAGACGCCCCCAAGATAAGCAAGCGGCGTCAGTACGTAGGTCGATACGTGTCCAATGTCGTCGAGTGTTTTCGCATACAGCGCATTGATGAAGCCGATGAGGGAAAAAATCGTGGCGCCCAACAATGCTGACAGGAACGCGATGAACGGATGCGCGATGGGCATCGAAGTGAAGAACAGAGAGATCAGCATTACAATCGCACTTACCGCGAATCCCCGCGTCACCGAGCCGATGACATAGCCCAGCAGGATCGTCCAGTTCGGCATTGGCGATGTCAGCATCTCTTCAATCGCACGGTTGAATCTGATGAAAAAAAACGAGCTTGAGATGTTGCCGTAGCTGTTGGTGATCATGCTCATCATGACCAGCCCCGGTGTGATGTATTGCATGTAGGTAACGCCACCATCGAAGGTGCCGATGCGATCGCCGATGAGTTTGCCGAAAACCAGGAAGTAAAGCGCCATGCTGATCGCAGGCGGAAAGAGCGTCTGTACCCACAGGCGCACGATGCGCACGATCTCGCGGCGTACGATGGTATTCAGAGCAATCAGATTGGTGGACGCGCTCATGCCTCAGGGTGACTGTGTCTGCGGGTGGGTGTGACCGTCGACGTGGTATCTGCGGGCATCTCACGTGCCGGGGCCCACGCATTGGCCCGTGCGGTGATACTGACGACCAACGCTTTCTTGAATACGCTGTATTCCAACCAGCTCTGCCCGGGCACGGCCGCCAGCTCACGCTTGAGATCCACATAGCGCTGCTGTTCTTCCGGAAACGTGCGCAGGAAATCGCGGAAGTGCTTCACATCACCGAAACGCTGGCAATCCCGGGGGCAGGTATGGACCACGAACGCATTGTCTCCGTTCTGTCCGGCTCGCCAAAACCACGAAAAATCAGCGCTGATGGGGCTTTCGCCATAGGCCTGGTAACCCAGTGTCTCCAATGCCCGGGTCTGGCGCACGGTCGAAAGCGGGGCGTGCAGCGCCACGGCGATATCCAGAATGTTTTTGCTCGACAGCCCCGGTATGGATGTGCTGCCGATATGTTCGATGTCGGTCACGTGTTCTGCGGCCAATGCCGACTGAAGACGTCGCTTCTCTTGTTCGAACAACTGTGGCCAGCTCGGGTCGTAGCTGCGCTGCATGTTCAGCTCCAGCGCAGGTAGCCGTACGCGGGAGTAGCGGCGCACGAACTG